>CAXTOE010000022.1:0-4738 GCA_964245685.1 uncultured Acetobacteraceae bacterium
CGCCTTCGTCGGAACCATGCTCAAGCACGCCGTAGACCTGATGCGAAATACATAACACCCTCCGGATTGCCTCCTAGCCCGTCGCCACGCGGACGAAATCTCGAACAGGTACTAAAGATCGTGTAGCCGGACGGCGTCGTCGAAGAGCGTCGCGGTGTGCGACCCCGTCGGAGATCGCGTGCGGATGCCGCAAAGAGGTGGCAGAGCTCGAGCACCGAGGAGGGCAGGTCCGATGCCGGCAGCCCATGGTCGGGCGGCCGTGCCGGGAGGATTTCGAGCGGCAGGTCGTCGCCACGCGCGCCGCGGCCACTCGCAATAGACGTGCTTACCGGCCGCGACGGCGTCGCGGACCGTGCGCGCGTGCTGGGGCGCCGTGTTGAGGACCAGCACCATGTCCACGTCCGGGTCGGCGATCAGCGCCGCCTCGTCGACGGTGACCTGGGGGACGCCGCCCGGTAGGCCGCGCTGTCATACCGCTTGCGGGTCGCCTCGACCGAGGCGAATTCGAGAATGGCCGCGCCTTCCAGGGCACGTCCGTCAAGGACGTCAAGCGCGCCGTAGATAACGAGCTGTCGCACTGGGTGGTCGCGGAGCGTCGGCATGGTGTGATCGGCCTACTTGCGCATCTCGTCCTCATCCCTGGCGCGCTCACGGGGGATCACGATAGAGGCGGCCATTCGGGTGTTCTCCGAGTTGATCGGGGGCCGCACTCGCCTCGCGAGGTGGCGACGTTGGGACGAGTACTAAGTCCTGCCGCATGTCGATTCTTGGACGTAACCGCCCTCGATAGCAGGGACCGGCCGCCAGTTGGCGGCAAAGCGGATGACTCCTGTTTCGTGAATCGCGGTGGCCCGATCCTCCAACCGGCCGCACGTTCATACAATCGGCATCGGCGCCGTGCTCATATCAGTTGCCGCTCCCCTGGGACGGGGCGGAGGCGATCCGAGCGCGATGACAACCTTGCTCGTCAACGGCCAGAGCCACGATGTGCAGCTTCCCGCCGACATGCCGTTGCTCTGGGCGCTGCGCGACGTCCTGCACATGACGGGGACGAAGTTTTGTTGCGATATCGCGCAGCGCGGCGCCTGCACGGTCCATCTTGACGGCGAGCCGGCGCGGCCTTGCCTGTTGCCATTGGGCGCGGTCCAGGGCCGCGCGGTGATCACGATCGAGGCTGTCGGCGCGACGCCCAACGGACAGCGGATCCAGGCCGCGTGGCTGGGCCACGAGGTCGACGCGGCGATGTCAGGCAACATTTGCCGCTGCGCGACGTATGGTCGCATCCGCGCGGCAATCCACGCGGCGGCTGCCGTCTGAGGCCGGCGCGATGAAACATGACATGCCGACCAGGCGGCACCTGATCAAGCTTGGCGGCGCGCTCGCGGCGGGCGGCCTGTTGCTGGGCTTGCGGCTCCCGAGCCAAGCCAAGGAGGCGGACGCATCTCTCGACGCGGAAGGTGGCTTCGTGCCCAACGCGTTCGTCAGGGTCAACGGTCAGGGACGGATCGCCCTGGTGATGCCGCACACCGAGGTCGGCCAAGGCATCTACACCAGCTCGGCCATGCTGATCGGCGAGGAGCTCGAGGTCGGGCTTGACCAGGTCACGGTGGAGCCGGCGCCCCCCGACCTGCGGCAATACATGGACCCGATCCTCCACGAGCAGGCGACGGGCGGCTCGACGTCGACGCGCAGCGATTGGCGGCGGCTGCGAGAGGCGGAAGCGGCGGCGCGCCAGATGCTCGTCGCCGCGGCCGCCGAGCGCTGGAGCGTGGGCCCCGACGCATGCCGGGTCGAGTGCGGAACCGTGCGCCATGATGAGAGCGGGCGCGCGCTCGGCTATGGCGGGCTCGCGGCCGATACCGCACGTCGACCCGTCCCGCGCTCGGTCCGGCTGAAGGATCCGTCGCAGTTCAAGCTGATCGGCACGAGCGCCAAGCGGCTCGACCACATGTGGGCCGCCAAGCAGGGGATCGCGGCGCTGGGCCTCAAGTGGGATGCGGGCGCGAATGCGGACGTCACCAGCGCCGTACTGCTCGACCCGATCGCCCTGTCGTCCGAGCAGCCCGGCGTCGTCGCGCGCCACCAGGGCGACGCGCACGGTACGATCGCTAACGCCGCGATCCGATTGGAGGCGACCTACTGCTCGCTCTTCCTGTCGCATTCTCCGATGGAGCCGCTCAACTGCACGCTGCATATCCGGCCCGACATGGCGGAGATCTGGGTCGGGACGCAGGTGCCTGTGCGCGCGCAGAACTCGGTCATGGCGGCGACCGGATTGCCGGCGCACAAGGTGGTCATCCACAACCAGCTCATGGGCGGGGCGTTCGGACGCCGGCTCGAGGTGGACAGCATCGACGTCGCCGCCTCGATCGCGCGCCAGGTCAGCTACCCGGTCAAGATCGTCTGGACGCGCGAAGAGGACATGCGGCACGACTACTACCGGCCTTCTACGACCACGTGTCGGCCGGACTGGCAGGGCCGGCTAGTGGGCCGCACGCACCGCGTCACCGGGCCGTCGATTTACGCACGATGGGCGCCGGCCGCGTTCAAGGGTGGCCTAGACATCGACGCGGTCGATTGCGCCGCCGAGACGCCCTACAGCATCCCCAACGAGCATGCTGAATACGTCCGCCACGAGCCGGACGGGGTGAACACGAGCTGGTGGCGCGGCGTCGGGCCGACGCACAACCTGTTCGTCATCGAGAGCTTCATCGACGAGCTGGCCCACGCGTCGGGGCAAGACCCGGTTAAGTTCCGACGCTCGATGCTGGGGCATAACAAGCGGGCGCTCGGGGTGCTGAACCTAGCGGCCGAGAAATCCCGCTGGGACAGCGCGATGAAGCCGGGCATGGGGCGCGGCATCGGCGTGCGTTTCGCGTTCGGCAGCTACGTGTCGTCCGTCGTCGAGGTGGCGGTCGCGGCGAATGGCGAGATCGTGCTCCACCGCGTCGTCATTGCCGCCGAATGCGGGATGGTCGTCAACCCTGACACGGTGCACGCGCAGCTCGAGGGCGGGATGCTGATGGGAGCGGGAACCGCCCTCTACAGCGAGATCACCTTCACCGGCGGCGCGGTGGACCAGAGCAACTTCCAAACTACCGCCTGCTGCGGATCAACGAGGCGCCGGAGATTGAGATCCACTTGGTGAACAGCACCGAGGATCCCGGCGGCGTCGGCGAGGCGGGCACTGCGGCGGCGGCGGCGGCGGCGGCGGCGGCGCTGGGCAACGCGATCTTCGCCACTACCGGCAAGCGCCTGCGCCATCTTCCCTTCAATGGCCAGCTCCGCGGAGGCTCCGCTTGAGGCGGCCCTTCTTCATCCCGGCCGGCGTCGCGCTCGCCGCGCTGGTCGCGGTCGTGGCGTTCCTTCTGTGGCCCGCTGCACTTCCGCGGGCGATAGTCAGCGCGAGCCAGCTCACCGGCGTGCCCCTGATCGCCCGCGGCCGGTATCTCGCGACCGCGGCGGACTGTGTCGCTTGCCACACCGCGCCGGGCGGGGCGTCCTTCGCGGGCGGCCGCGCGTTCAAGCTGCCGTTCGGCACCATCTACTGGCCCAACATCACGCCGGACCGCGACACCGGCATCGGCGGCTGGAGCAACGCCGAGTTCGTGCGCGCGCTGCAGCGCGGTATCGGGCGACGCGGCGAGAACCTCTATCCCGCGCTCCCATATACCGCCTATGCGCTGGCCTCGACCGACGACGTGCTGGCGATCCGCGCCTATCTCGCGACGCTTACACCGGTGCATGCCGCGTCGCCGAAGAACCGGCTTGCCTTCCTCTTCAACCAACGCGTCGCGATGCGCGCTTGGAACCTGCTCTTCCTGCCGGGCAGGCCGATGGAATCCGACAGGACGCACGACGCGGCCTGGAACCGCGGCAAGTACCTCGCCGATGCGCTGGGCCGTTGCGGCGAGTGCCACACGCCCCGCGATATGATGATGGGTCTCGACCAGGGAGAACGCTATGCGGGCGCCGTGCGGGTCGGCTGGCGCGCCTACAACCTGACGAGCGATCGCCGGCACGGGCTAGGCAACTGGACGGACGCGGCGCTGACGCACTACCTCTCCACCGGGCGGGCGCAGGGGCATGGGCCGGCCTCCGGGCCGATGGCGGAAGTCGTCGAGAACAGCCTCAGCCATCTTGACGCCGGCGACATCGCCGCGATCGTCCACTACTTCCGTTCGGTGCCGGCCCAGTCCGGAGGGCCGGCCATGGCGGGTGACGCATCGCCGGCACCGATCGACTCGTTCGGGGAGCACCTGTTCGTGCAGGCCTGCGCGGGTTGCCATCTGCCCGACGGCGAGGGCAGGCAGTCGCCCTGGGCCGCCCTTGCCGGGTCGCACTCGACCGCCGATTCCGCCGCCACCAACCTGCTCGAGATCCTTGCGAACGGCTCGAGCATCATGACCGGCCAGGGACCGATGTTCATGCACGGGTTCACGGCGGCCTACAGCGATGACGAACTCGCGGCGGTCGCGAACTACACCATCCAGCAGTTCGGACGCCACCCGGGTCACGTCACGCCGGAGCAGATCCGGCACGGGCGCGGCGACGTGCCCGCGTCGCCCGGATCTTGAAACATCCACAGTCAGGAGGAAGGCGACATATGTCCGGCACTTCATTCGAGGCTCTTCCGGAAGCCCTCAAGGAGGTCAGAACGCGTCCGCTGTTCGTGATGCGTCTCGACGTGCGCAAGCTGCAGCTCGGTGGGCCGACGTCAGGCGGCGTGAGCCGCATC
>CAXTOE010000022.1:4748-12143 GCA_964245685.1 uncultured Acetobacteraceae bacterium
CATCGGCGTGGTGTTCGGCGGCTCGTTCGAGGGTGAGCGCCTGTCGGGCGAGGTGCTCGACGGCAGCAACGACTGGCAGGTCGTGGGCGGCGACGAGACCACGAAGCTCGACGGGCGGCTCGTGCTCAAGACGACCGGTGGGGCGATGATCGGCATGACCTATCACGGCGTGAGGCACGGTCCGGCAGAGGTCGTGGCCAGGCTCGAGGCAGGCGGGGTCGTCGATGCGTCCAGCTACTACTTCCGAATCGCGCCGTTCTTCGAGACCGCGTCGACCGAACATGCCTGGCTGAACGGCGTCCTCGCCTTGGGCCTCGGGCATCGCCGGGAAGACGGTCCCGTCTACAGCGTGTTCGAGTTGCAGTGACCGTGCTTCGCAAACGGGGGCGCGGCATCCGTCAACGGTCCCAGTTTCACGAGCGCGACACGGTGGCTCCTCGCTACCGGCTGCGGCCTGCTCGTCGCCAACCTTTATCATGCCCAGCCGCTGACGGGGCTGATCGGCGCGGCGCTCGGTTTGGCGCCGGGCGCGAGCGGGTTGCTGGTGACCTCGCCGCTCGCGGGATATGGCGCCGGCCTGCTGCTGATCGCCCCGCTCGGCGACCTGGTGGAGAACCGCGCGCTGACCCTGACGCTGGTCGGGATCGAGGCGGTGTGCCTCGTGTATCTCAGCTTGATCGGCCAACCGCCGGCGTTCCTGATGGCGGGGTTCGTCGTCGGCGCGACGGCCGCCGCGGTGCAGGTCCTTTCCATACTCCACCTATATCGCGCCGGAGGAGAAGCGGGGACAGGCGGTCGCGAGCACGGTCAGCGGCATCATGATCGGGATCATGCTGGCGCGCCCAATCACGAGCTTCGTCACCGACATCTGGTCGTGGCGCACGATGTTCCGGATCTCGGCGGCGCTGTTCGTGGCGCTGCGCTTGGGCTTGCCGCAGCGCCGGCCGCCTCCCGGACTGGGATACGGAGCGCTGCTCACCTCAATGGGCCGCTTGGTGATCGAGACCGAGGTGCTCAGGCGCCGGGCCCTCTACCACGCCTGCATGTTCGGCGCCTTCAGCGCGTTCTGGACCGCACTCCCCCTGCTACTGAGCGGTACGCGGTTCGGCCTGACGCAGACCGGCATCGCGTGGGTGGCGCTCGCCGGCGTCGCGGGCGCGACCGCCCCTCCGATGGCGAGCCGCCTGGCGGATCGCGGGCTCAGCAGGCCGTGCACGGCGGCGGCGATGGTGGCTGCGGCACTCGCCTTCATGGCTTCCGACATCGCACTTGACGCCTCGAAGCCTGTTGGCGTGGCTCTGGTCATGATGGCGGCGGCGGTGCTCGACTTCGCAGTCTCGGCCAATCTCCCATTCGGGCAGCGCGCCATCTTCAGCATGCGGCCCGACCAGCGGAGCCGGATGAACGCCCTCTACTTGGCCATCTTCTTCGCCGGCGGTGCCGCGAGTTCCGCGCTGAGCGGCTGGTGCTATGCGCGGGTTGCCTGGGTCGGCACGTCGATCCTGGGTGCGGCCCTGCCTCTCGTCGCCTTGCTGTATTTCACGACCGAGCGCCGAAGGAACGCGCTCGCGTCGTAGTCTCGATCGGCAGGGTTCGCTCGTCACCCGGTGGGCGAGCGGCGTGTCCCAGCGTGAACCATGTCGTAGGATCAGATCCGCCGAAAGAGAAACGTCCGGCACGTTGGACGTCGCCGATGCCCTTAAAGCGGAAAGCTCGCATGAACGACCAGGCGCTCGAACATCTCCTGCGGCAAGGGTTCCGACTGGACACCGCACCCACGCTCGCCGTCCCGACCCCGGCCAAGGTGCCGATCGCCTTTACTCACCTGCGATGCGCTGTCCCCGAGTATGGGCGGGCGAGACCGGTCCCCGCCAAGGCGTCGTTCGCCGTCCAAGTCCTCCTGCGCCCGATGCGCTGTTGGGAAATATGGAGCAACCGGGGCCGGGCCCGGCTGCCGGCGTCCGGGCCAGGCAGCATCTTCCTCTTCGACCTAACCGAGAACCCTCAGATGGACGTCCGTGACCCGTTCGACATGGTGCGGTTCTACATCTCGCAATCCTCGCTCGACAGCCTTGCCTATGAACACGACCAGCGGCGTGTCGCCGGGCTCCGGGTGCCTGAGATCGGAACGTACGATCCAGTGATGCGCGGCATGGCGAGCGCGCTCGCCGCGAACATCCAGCGTCCTCGCGAGGTGTCGTCCATGTTCGCCGAGCACATGGCGCTCGCGTTCTACGCCCATGTCTCCCACGCCTATGGCGGCGTTTCGTTGGACCGTCGTCACTCGGGCGGCCTGACGAATTGGCAGACGCGGCGCGCGTGCGAGGTGATGCAGTCGGAACTCGACGCCAACCACTCGGCCAACCACTTGATCGGCGCTTGGCTGCCGAGTGCGGCCTTTCAAGCCGGCATTTCGCAAGGGCCTTCAAGCAGACCACCGGCTTTTCGCCGCACCAGTGGCTGCTGCGCAAGCGGATCGAGCGCTCGCGTGAACTCCTCGCCCATACCGCGATGGATCTGGCCACCATCGCCCTGGCCTGCGGCTTCGTGGACCAGAGCCACTTTTCTCGCGTCTTCTCGGGCGTCGTGGGAAAAACTCCCGGTCATTGGAGACGCCAACTGGCTTGGTCGCCGAGCGGCGGCCGCCACCCACCCGGCGAAGAGTGAGCCCGGCATTGTCACGTTGAGGGCGTCTGGCCGAGGTTGGGCAGCCGGTGCAGGCTAGCGGCATGAGCCAGCTACCTCACGCACCCCGCGGACACCGCTTCCCGACCGGGATCATCAGGCACGCGATCTGGCTCTATTACGTGTTCAGCCTGAGCCTACGGGATGTCGACCTGCTGCTGGCCGAGAGAGAGGTCGTCGTGTCCTACGAGAGCGTCCGGCGCTGGTGCCTCAAGCTCGGCCAGGGCGTCGCCTCAGGCTGCGACGCCGGCGTCCTAGGACGGGTGACACCTGGTATCTGGACGAGGTGTTCCTGGCCTATGCATATTGGCAACACTTTGGAGACGCCCATCGCCTCGCGCTGGAATGGACGTCTAGATCCAAAGGCGTAGTGGGCCAATCCTTCATTGAAAGTCGAAGAGAACTAGAGCTTAGGCCCTCTTAGTCGCGCTGCCTATTGACCTCCTAGTGGCTCAGCATCATGGCCGTACGGCCCCTACGCCCATGATTGCATCTTCCGGTCCGTTTTCGTTATGATGTTGAAGACGACACTCGTGGAACAACCAAGATGAAATCCCTTCTAGTCACCCTCAGCAGACAGATCATGCCGGCTGCGGTGATCGTCGGGACCTTGGGCATCGGATCGATAGCAAGAGCCCAGCCATACCCGCCACCGCCTCCCGGCTGGGTTGGGCCGCACTACTACTGGCACGGGCACCACTGGCACCACCGGGCATGGGCCTACGACAGGCACCACCGCCGCTACAGGCGCTACTACTGAGGGAGGTGGCTAGCCAGCCACGGTCCAAAGCGCGACCTTCTCTGGTCCCGGCTGAGACCGCGCCGTTCCCTTTGCCCGCTGATGGCTCAACGTCATCGCCAGCCGCACAGCCCTGCTGTCGGCGGCGTCCATCCCGCGATTCGCCATGAACCGCTGCGCGATCTCGACCGTCGACAGCGGCTCCTCGGCGTCGCGCAGCACCCGCAGGACGTAGCGGCTCATCTCCCCCAGAGGCGCCGCATCCGCCCGACGCGGACGCCTTGGCGGGATGCCGTCTATGTTGTGCTCGTGCTCGAACTGGCGGATCAGCGCGTCCAGGTGGCCGAGGTCGACCACGATCTGGCCGATCTGGGCGCGGAGAGCGGTGGCCTCGCCGGCTAGTTCCGAGCGGCGCTTGACCAAGCCGCCTACTATGTCCGTCATCTCGCGCCCTCGCTGTTGGAACGGGCGCTTAGGGTAGAGGGATCAGGTGGTTAAGGGAGCAAGGTGGAAGGTGTGCTTGCTACCGAAGGGCGGGTAATCCGGCGCTGTCATCAGGTGGCGGCGAGGACGGAAGTGACCTTAGATGAGGCTATGGGCCGTCAGGAAGCCCTGCGCCTGCTCCGGCGACTTGAACCGTTGCATCTGCCGCTCCCGTCGCCGCGTGGCTCAAACCGCCCGGCTACCTTCGGCCAGTCGCGATCAACGTGACGATGCCCGTTGAAGACAGGACACCCATCGGAGCGGCGACAAGTCCAAGGAGGGCCGCCAGGAACTCGTCTACATCCACCTTCGGTCGGTAGATCCACAACGTTTGCCTCCTTGGAGGAGTGGCAGCCCTGGAGTCGGAGGAAGTGGTTGATCGCCAGAGCTTAACTTGTGTTGGCGATGCAAGATCAGCCTCTCGGGTATCAAACAACCAGGACATTCGATCGCATCGCTCGAACAGTCAGGATCGAGGAGGTCATGGCTCAACACCACGCTCTAAGGATGTCTCAGATGCGGTCGTGGACGGAGGTGGCGGTTGCGGCCGCTGGGTCTGGCGAGAACGCGCGATCGCCGAAGGCCAGGCGGAGCGGCGGTCCGTGGGTTGAAGTCGCATCCTGCAGCGGCTCAAATCCCGCAGCTCTGCCGGAGCCACGAAGATCGTCAGGGCCTGACGCGGATGCTCCGGAAGGACACCAGCCGCAACGTGTTCTCGTCCCACAATGCCAGACAGGCGCAGCGGAAGCTCGCCCGCAGCGACATCGTCGGGACGTCACCGAACAGGGCGTTCGCCGTGTGGCAAGCCCGCAGGTGATAGTTCGGAATCCTGCTCGAGAGATGGTGGATGTGATGGAAGCCGATGTTCCCGGTCAGCCAGTGCAGCGGCTTCGGCAGGTTGTAGAAGGATGATCCCTCCAGGGCCGCCCTGACAAAGTCCCAGTCGGGCTTGCGCTCCCAATAGGTATCCTCGAACTGGTGCTGGATGTAGAAGAGCCAGACTCCGATCGTCGCCGCCATCAGCGTCACCGGCAACCATCCCAGCAGCAGCGGCAGTGGCCCTAGCGTCATGAGCAGCAGCAACGCACCGCCGGCAAGCGCCGCGTTGGTGCCAAGCACGCTGATCCAGTTTTTCCAGCGGCGAAGCGGGTGTCCGGAGGGTATCCGCTGCTTGATCAGGAATAACCAGGTCGGCCCGACCCCGAACATGACCAGCGGGTGCCGGTACAGCCGATAGGCCAGCCGTCCCCGGCGGGGCAGCGCGTCGTATTCCGTAACCGTCATCGTCGTTACGTCGCCGATGCCGCGCCGCTCAAGATTGCCGGCGGCCGCATGATGCAACGCGTGGTCGCACAGCCAGGCCCGATAGGGCGTCAGCGTCAGAACACCGAGCACGCCGCCCAGCAGATCATTTGCCCGGCGCGACGGAAAAAAGGAGCCGTGCCCGCAATCGTGCTGGATCATGAATAACCGCACCAACAGGAACGCCGCCAGCGGGCTCAGCAGCAGCACCCACCAGACGTACCAGGCGCTGCCGGTCAGGATCACCGCCATCAGGCAGGCGAACGGAATCCCTGTGTCGGCCAGCTGGATCGTCGCCTTTCGCCGGCTCGGAACGATGAAGGGTGCCACCATTTGTCGCCAACCGGGCGTGGACGACGGAGTGGTGTTCGGGTCGGACATGAGCGCTCGATCTGGCAGGCGAGCGGCGAACATGATGCCGGACTGCGCGATATACATGATGCAGGGCTGCGCGATGTCCCTCAAATCCCTGTGTATCTCACGTCGTGCCAGTGAGTGCGTTTCTCCCGATCTGGGCGAGGTTTGGGGTCCCACCGGGATAGGGTGGCGCTATTTTGATCACTGCCGGGAGAGTTCGGTCTGGATCGATTTTGCGGTAGCTGCCCGTCTCGAGTGTCCTCCGAAGAACGACAGCTTGGTGTCAGGCTGCCAGGTTGGCGATCGCAGGCCCGGACGCATCGAGATGCAGGTCGCATTCATGCTGGCCGAGTACGAGGCCAAGTCCGACATCGCACCGTCCGAGTTGCAGACCAAGCCTGCGAGGGGCGACGTTCATGTGGGCATCGGCACGCTGTGGCGGTTCTTCGACCGGCGGCGCATCACGCTCAAAAAAGACGGCGCACGCCGCTGAGCAGGATCGCCCGATGTCGCGACGGCTGCGGCGCGGCTCGGCGCGGTACCGCCTGATCGACACCGGCAGCCCGACGCTGCGGCTGCGCGAGAAGCCTCCTCTCGTGGTGCGTCTGCCGGAGCACGACGATGTGATGCGGCAGGCCTTCTCCCGATATGCCCTGACACTTCCTCCCCAGCGCCGGCTGCTGCTCGAGCGCTACCGACTGCAGGATGTCATGTTCAAAGTCGTCGGCATCGCCGGCGTCGGTACGTTCTGCGCCATCGGCCTCTTTGTCACCGCCGACGATGAGCCGTCGATGCTGCAGATCAAGGGGCCCCGCGTTCCGTACTCGGGCCACCGGCCTGCTCAGGATGAAGCGGCTCGTTCCTGTTTGACCGCAACTTTCGGAGCGTTGCGCGTGAGCCGTCAGCCTATCTGGATCGGGTCACCAGCAAGGAGACCTGACATGAACCGCAACCTAATCTCGCTCATCGACCGCGTCCTAGCCCCAATCACCCTCATCGGCTTCGCGGCGCTTCCCAGCCTCCTCATGCCGGACCTGATCGTGGGCCCCAGCCTCTGAACCCGGCCGCCAACTTCGACCGCAAGGTTCGGAGCGTGGGGCCGGCGGTCGAATCCCACGACTATCTCTACCCAGCCAGGAGCAACCACCATGTCCTTTCGCGTCAGCGGACTCGACCCCGCCCCGTTCCGCCATCTCTACGGCCTCTCCGACGACGCGCTCGCCGCCCATGGCGCGAAGCGCTACGTGGCCCACTCCAAGCCAGGGTTCCCCGACCGCATTGAAGTGCGCGACGCCGAGCCCGGCGAGACGCTGCTGCTCCTCAACTACGAGCACCAGCCGGCCGATACGCCATACCGGGCAAGCCACGCTATCTTCGTGCGCGAGGGAGCCGAGCAAGCCTACAGCGAAGTGGACTCGCTGCCCGAGCCGCTCAAGGTGCGGCCGATCTCGCTTCGCGCGTTCAACGAGGCGGGCGAGATGGTCGACGCCGATCTGGTCGACGGCCGCGACCTTGAGCCTCTGATCGCGCGCTTCTTCCGCAAGTCAGAGGTCGCCTACCTCCACGCGCACTACGCCAAGCGCGGCTGCTACGCCGCGCGCATCGATCGCGCCTAGCCCTCGGACACACGTCACGCCGGGCTCTTTCACCTCGGAGCCACAAGATGAGAACTTCAGCGCTGTTCATGCCGGACGCGAACGAGGTGGACGCGCTCGTCGCGGCTCATCCGCTCGCGCAGCTCGTCTGGACCTCCGTCGCTGGCATGACGGCGACGCCGCTGCCCCTTCTTCTTGAACGCTCAGCGGGCGGCGCTCCGCCGCTGCTCGGGC
>CAXTOE010000022.1:12153-16098 GCA_964245685.1 uncultured Acetobacteraceae bacterium
CGTCGTGGTTCACCGATCGGACGCAGCTTCCGACCTGGGATGTCGCGACCGTGCACATGACCGTGAAGGTCGCCATAGACCGCTGGGCGGCTGCGGCGCGCGAAGCGGTCGATCGCCTGACCGAGCAGATGGAACGGGGCCGGTCATGGGCGTGGTCGAGCACCGACATGAGCGCGCGGTATGATCGGCTGCTGCCCCATGTGGTCGCGTTCAGAGCCAAGGTCCTCGATATCCAGGCCAAGTTCAAGCTCGGCCAGAACGAGCGGCCTGACGTGCTGGCGGAGGGGCTGGATGGGGTCGGCCGTGAGGGCGGCCCGACCTTGCAGGCGGCGATGCGGCACGCCAACGCAGGCCGTCTGTCGGCCCGAAGCGTGCTGGAACCCGCCTGACGACAACCTCCCGCGTCCCGGCGCTGACGCCGGTAGGGTTGGTGGGCGGCATGGGCTGGGAGAGCTCGGCCGCCTACTACCGCGTCATCGACCAGGAGATCCGTCGACGGTTCAGAGGCACCCGGCTAGCGGTTTGCCACCTCGACGCGCTGGCATTCGCGGACGTCGAGCCGTCCGTGAAAATAAAAAATCAAGCTCGCTGACCGGGGTGCTCGCCGCCGCCGCCCTCCGCCTGGAACGCGGCGACGGCCGCATCCTCCTCCTGTGCAGCAACACGGCGCACATCGCCGCCGACCCGGTCGCGCACCTGGCGCTCGGCGCCGGCGCTCGCCGCGTCGGCGTGCTCGCGCCCGGACCGACTGTGGAGCAGGACGTCCTTGGTTCGCACTGAAGAAAGCGCTTCAACCTGGAGGCTATCGAACCGACGAGCGTTGAACGCGACCGACTGGACGATCTCGCTGATGGGCGTCTGCTGACGGGCACCCTAGACGGGGGCAACGGCGAGCTGCTTCTTGGCCTCGCCACGTCGTTGATCGACCGTGGCGCGGTAGCGATCGTGCTGGCCTGCACCGATCTCGCGAGCCACTCTGATTCGCACGCCGTCCGCGTACCAGTGTTCGACTCCGCCGCTGCGCCTGCCCGTGCGATCGCGGCGGCCATTCGCATCGAGCAGGCCGAGACGGCGGAGACCGTCAAGCGGCGTCATGGAAGATGACGCCGAGCGTGAAGCGGCGACCTTGCCGCATCTCGCTCACGCCGTGGCGCAGATTGACCGGTAGTCGCCGCGCGATCCCCGCACGGGCCGGCTGTTCACCGCGAAGACGACGGCGTCGCCCCGCTGGAGTGGGACGACTGAAACCCGGCTCTGCATCCGCGGCCGTTGTTCGGTTATGGCGAACTCGCCGCCTTCGAAGTCGCGCCCGGCTGGGATAGCTGGATCGCAAGCTGGAGCGGGAAGACGTGTTCGCCGTAGAGGTCCTGGTGCAGGCAGTTGTAGTCGCCCGAGCCATATTTCAGCAGCAGCGGCGTCGGCCTGCTCTGACCGGCGTCGCGGCAGCGCTGGAGAAAGGCGGCATGATCCTCCGGGAACCGCGGCGCGAGGCCGAGGCGATCGTGCCAGCGGTTCGCGAGTGGCGCGAGGTGGGGGTAGATCTCGCTTCTCAACTTCTGGATTTGCTCCGGCAGCGGGTAGACGAAATAGCGGTACTCTCCCCGGCCGAAGCCATGGCGCGCCATAACCACGTGGCTGCGGAACGTCTCTGGCCCGGCGGCGTCCTAGAGGACCGCGGTCGCTTCGCACTCGGCCGCGTCTAGGAGACCGGGCAAGACCCTCCAGCCCCGCGCGTCCAGTTCGACCGCGACCCGCGTCCAGTCGACCGCGTCGACGCCATTGGACTCGAAGGGGGACGTCACGCCGCCGCTCCGCGGCGTTCCATGTCGAGCAGGACGCGCTTGCGGTCGAGACCCCATCGGTAGCCGCCGAGGCCGCCGTCAGCGCGCAGCGCGCGGTGGCAGGGGACCAGCACGCCGACGCGGTTGGCCCCGCACGCGCTCGCCGCGGCGCGGACGGCGCGGGGCTCGCCCACGCCCTCCGCAACCTCGGCATAGCTGACGACCTTGCCAGCGGGGATGCTCAGCAGGAAGCGCCACACCCGGATCTGAAACGCCGTGCCGCGCAGGTCGACCGGCAGGTCCGGCCGGGGCGCGCCGCGTGACAGGTGCGCGTCGAGCGCTTCCATCCAGTCGCTCAGGGCTTCGTCGGCTGCGGCCTCCGCAGGCCGCAGGATAGCCTTCGGAAGCTCGGCGGCGAGTTGCGTTGCCAAGCCTTTGGCGTCGTCCCCGAACTGAACGAAGCAGACGCCACGTTCGGTCGCCGCCATCATCAGGGGCCCCAGCGCCGTCTCGCGGACCGCGTGCACGATCGTCTCGCCGGCTCCTCCAGCGCGGTACGCGGACGGCGTCATGCCGAGGCCGCCGTCGACCTGCTCGTAGACGCGGCTGGTCGATCCATAGCCGGCGTCGAATACCGCTCCGAGCACGCTCTCGCCCGCGCGCAGGCCGGACTTGAAGGCCTCCAGTCGCTTAGCGGCCTGATACTCCTTGGGGCTGACTCCGATCACGGACTTGAACGTGCGCTGAAGATGGAAGGAGCTCAGCCCGGCTACCTCGCCGAGCTGATCGAGAGTCAACGGCTCCTCCGTATGCGCGGCGATGTAGGCCGCAACCTCCCTCATCCGCTCCGCCACGCCGTGAGGCTGAGCGGCATCGGCCGGCTTGCACCGCTTGCACGGCCTGAACCCCGCCGCCTCGGCGTCTGCAGCCGTAGCATAGAACGCCATGTTCTCGGGCTTCGCCGGGCGGGCCGGGCAGGACGGACGGCAGAACACGCCGGTCGTGCCCACCGCATAGACGAACCGCCCATCCGCTGCCTTGTCCCGCGCGCGAACCTGCGCGAAGCGCGGGTCGGTCGTGATCACGTCCGGTTTCGATAGAGCAGCCATCGTCGCCTCCATGTATATTCTGAGTTCCCCTCATCTAGCGTCGGCCTTGAACGACCGCGCTCCGAACCTTGCGGCCGTAACTAGAGCCTGATTTCCCCATCCTGACTCGGCGGAGTATTTCCAACCCACCGATTTTCTGATTCACGATGTCGGCTGGGTCGGAGGCCAGCATCGATGGGTCGTCCGTATTCCTTGGACCTGCGCGAGCGGGGTGTTGCCGCAGTTCGTTCCGGGCTGAGCTGCCAGGAGGCCGCTGACCGGTTGTCAGCGAGCCACTCCTCGGCGATCCGTTGGGCGCGGCGGGCGCGCCAGACCGGCAGCTCCGCGGCATTGCTTATGGGCGGCAAGCGGCCATTCACGCTGGCGGCGGAATTGCGCTCGATCGCCAGTACCCATGGCGGAAAAGGTTGACGCCAGGCGTCCGGTCTTCGTCGACGGTTGAGCTCCGAAGGAGATTGACGGGGCCAAGACCAACATGACGCCGCCGCTTGGATGGGCGCCGCGCGGCCCACGCCTGATCGCAAAGGCGTCACACGGACGTTGGAAAACCCTCACCTTCGTCACGGGGCTGCGCGCCGACGGGATCTGCGCCCCGTTCGTGCTCGACGGACCGATCACGGCGCATGTTTGCGTGCCTGGGTGGCGCAATGCCTCGTGCCGACCCTGCGCCACGGCGACATCGTCGTGCTCGACAGCCTCGGCAGCCACAAGAGCGCCGCGGTGCGCCGGGCGATCCGCAGCGCAAGCGCCAAGCTGATCTTCCTGCCGCCCGACAGCCCCGACCTGAACCCGATCGAGCAAGCATCCGCCAAGCTCAAGACACTCCTGCGCAAGGCCAGCGCACGCTCCGTTGAGGAGACCTGGAGAAGCATCGGAACCCTGATCGACAGCTTCTCGCCCAGCGAGTGCGAGAACTACCTTCGAAACTCAGGATACACGGCAGGCTAAGAGTATCAGGCTCTAGGTCGGGTTCTGAGAGGGACCGGGTCCTAAAGCAAGACTAGGCTGACAACCTGATCAACGTATTGATCTAGGGATGTTGCTGTGATTCGCTG
>CAXTOE010000023.1:0-1421 GCA_964245685.1 uncultured Acetobacteraceae bacterium
GAGCTCGTCAACAAGCTTAGACAGATCGGCCATGATATGTTCCTAATCTAGACATGGTGTGGTTCCGTGCAAGCCCGGTTCCCGGAGCGGTTCCTGGACTCACGACTATTTGAATCACGATTATTTGTCAGGCTGCCTCTGCCGCCTCGTCCTTCTTGGCGTAGGCGCCGAAGACCCGAGCCAGCTGTCCTGCCGGTGCCTGGAGCACGCCGGCGATGCGGGTGGCCGGCGTGGCGATGAGCCCGACCAGCTGTGCGCGAAGCGTATCCAGGGAAGGCAGATCGGCGAGCGCTCGTATCCCGGCCGCATTCAGCGTCTGGGCTCCGAGTGCGCCGCCGAGCACGACGAGCTTCTCGTTGGTCTTGGCGAACTCGACCGCAACCTTCGCCACCGCCACCGGGTCGGCCGCCCACGCGAGCGCGGTCGGTCCCTTCAGCAGCGGCGCGATGCCGTCGAATCGGGTCCCATCCAGGGCGAGGGTGGCCAGCCGGTTCTTCGCGACCTTGAAGGTCGCGCCAGCTTCGCGCATCCGCTGACGCAGCTTCGTCACCTCGGCCACCGTCAGCCCGTCATTGCGGGTGACGACGACCATCGACGTGCTCGCGAAAACGGCGGCGAGCACGGCGACGAACTCCCGCTTCTCCGTACGGTCCAAATCCCGTCTCCATCGTGACCCGCCGGCGCGGGGCCGGAGGGTCGGGTTGCCCATGGGCCGGACGTGCTCACGCACGCCGCGACCCGGTTCGCCTGTCCTGTGTCAAACCGGAACCGCCTCTGCCTAAGCAGATGCCTGGGGCATCTGCCTGGGGCCTCGGCTTCCCGTCTTGCGCGCGCGGCCCCGAGGGGCGAGGCCATTGAGGCGTGATGCCACGTGCGATCTTGGACAGGTTCGGAAAGGCGCCCGGTGAGGCGTCCCCCCTGCTCGGCCCCGTCCTCGCGGACGGGGCGCATCGTCGTCTAGCCGGCGGTGAACGAGGCGATGTCGAGCTTCACGCCCGGACCCATCGTCGAAGAAAGTGCCGCGTTCTGCAGGTAGGTGCCCTTGGCGCCCGCCGGCTTGGCCTTCTGGATCGCGTCCACCAGGGCACGTATGTTCTGTGCCAGCTTGTCCTCGTCGAACGAGGCCTTGCCGATCCCGGCATGGATGATGCCGGCCTTCTCGGCGCGGAACTCGACCTGGCCCGACTTGGCGGCACCCACCGCGCCGCGCACGTCCATCGTCACGGTGCCGAGCTTGGGGTTCGGCATCAGGCCGCGCGGCCCCAGGATCTTCCCCAGCCGGCCGACCAGCGCCATCATGTCGGGTGTGGCGATGCAGCGGTCGAAGCCGATCTCGCCAGCCTGCACGCGCTCGGCGAGGTCTTCGGCACCCACCACGTCCGCGCCCGCGGCAGTCGCCTCCTCCGCCTTCGCGCCGCGCG
>CAXTOE010000023.1:1431-8810 GCA_964245685.1 uncultured Acetobacteraceae bacterium
GGCTGAGCAGGCCGCGCACCATCTGGTCGGCGTGGCGTGGGTCGATGCCGAGGCCGAGCGAGATCTCGACCGTCTCGTCGAACTTCGCGGTCGCGTTGCCCTTCACCAGCCGAATCGCCTCGTCGAGGCCGTAGGCCTTGTTGCGCTCGACCGTGTCGTGCGCGGCGCGGAGCCGCTTGCCGTTGGCCATGGTCAGCCCTCCACCACGGTGAGACCCATCGAGCGTGCCGAGCCTGCCAGCATGCGGATGGCGCCGTCGACGTCGTTGGCGTTCATGTCCTTCATCTTCTCCAGCGCGATCTCGCGCAGCTGCGCGGTGGTCACGCGCCCGACCGCGGCACCTTTGCCAACGGTGGTGCTGCCCTTGGAGATCTTCGCCGCCTTGAGCAGGAAGTAGGTGTTGGGCGGCGTCTTGAGGATGAAGGTGAAGGTGCGGTCACCGTAGGCGGTGATCACCACCGGAGTCGGCGTGCCGGGCTCGATGCCTTGGGTGGCCGCGTTGAACTCCTTGCAGAACGCCATGATGTTCAGGCCGCGCTGGCCGAGCGCCGGCCCCACCGGCGGCGACGGGTTCGCCTTCCCGGCCGGGATCTGCAACTTGATGTAGCCGACGATCTTCTTCGCCATATCCTTGGCTCCTTGCCGTGCCAGGACCGCGGTCCATGCGATCCGGCCGTCGCCGCGAGGGCGCCGGACCAGATCTCCCGCGTTCCGTGAGAGGCGGGCGTGTAGGGCCAAGCCCGCGGGCTGTCAAGACGCCGCCCCGGACCGAGCGGCCGGGCGCCAAGTCCGAGGCGTCACCGGACCGACAGGAGAGATCCGCCGCGGGATCGTCCATTGCCAACAAGGTCCCGCCGTGAGGAGCCGTCGCGAGGGGCGACGTCCCCTGTGCCGCCGCGATGAGGAGCCATTGATCGGAACAAACTCGCGGCGTCTGGCACAAAATGTCTGGCTATTGTGCGCAAGATTCGGCACAGCTAGCTCTACCGCTCGGTGGACGCGGTGCCCATCGGCGAATACCGGCTGCTTCGAGCAACGGATGCGGAAGTCGGCGGCATCTTTGTAAAGTTTAAGAACATAAAATAAAACGGGAGGGTCGAGATGAAGAAATCATGCGCATACTCTGTCTTGTCTATGCTGCTCGCCAGCGTTCCTGTGCAGGCAAAGCCGCTTCGTTCTTTGGGCATCACCATCCCGTCCTTCTCGAACCCCTACTTCACCGCCGTGGTCGCGGGTGCGGAGGATCAGGCGCGCAACATCGATCCGCAGGTGAAGCTGTCGAGCCAGTCGCCGGAATACGATCTCAACAAGCAGGCCTCGATCTTCGACACCTTCACCGCGAACCACGTCGACGCCATCATCATCGCCGCGACCGATGCCGCGGCGGATGGGCCGCTGGTGCGGAAGGCAAAGGCCGCCGGCATCGTCGTGGTCGCCGCGGACTCCACCGCGCCCGGGGTGGATGCCGCGATCCAGACCGACAACGTGCAGCTCGGCATCGACAGCTGCGGCTACATGGCCGCGCACATCGGCGGCAAGGGCAGCGTGGTGATCCTCAACGGACCCTCGGTGGCGCCGATCATCGCCCGCGTGACCGGATGCAAGCGCGCACTCGCCAAGTATCCGCGGATCACGGTGCTCTCCGACAACCAGAACGGGAAATCCTCGCGCACCGGCGGCCTCGAGATCATGCAGGGGTTGCTGACCCGCTTCCCGCACATCGACGCCGTGTTCGCGGTCAACGACCAGGAAGCGATCGGCGCCTCGCTGGCCGCACGCCAGCTGCACCGCAGCGACCCGGTGTTCATCGGCGTGGACGGCTCCCCCGACGCGGTGGCCGCGATCAAGGACCCGGCGACGCGGGTGCTGGCGACCGGGGCGCAGGATCCCTATGCCCTCGCCCAGCGCGCCGTCGTGGTCGCCAACGCGATCCTGAACGGCAAACCCCCGGCCAGCGCGGTGGAGCAGCTCAAGCCGGTGCTGGTCACCGTGGACAATGTCGGCACCTACAAGGGCTGGACGAAGTAGCGTCTGTCGGCGCACGAGGTGCGGCAGCCTCCGGATGGTGCGACGATGTCAGCCTCCTGCCGCCGTCTCACCGATCCCGAAGATCCGGCTCCCGGGAGCCGGCGGCTCAACGACCAGGTCTACGAGCTGCTGCGTCGGGCGATCGCGGACCGGACGCTGCGCGCCGGGACGGCGCTGCGCGAAGGACAGCTGGTGAAGCTGTTCGGCGCCAGCCGGGCGCCGGTCCGGCAGGCGCTGGCGCGGCTGCACGACGAGGGCGCGCTACGCGAGGCTGCGGGATACGGACACGTCGTCGGCCAGGCGCCCGGCCCGGTCCAGGAGATCGATCCGGTGCAGGAGGTCGACCTCGCCTCGCTGCTCGCCGGCAGTGGCAGTCCGCAGATCCGCAAGACGCCGGCCTGGGCGGGCATCTACGAGCAGGTCGAGCGCGTCGTCATCCACCGCTCGGCGTTCGGCAGCGCGCGCGTGAACGAGTTCGAGCTCGCCCGCCATTACCGGGTGGGCCGGCTGGTCGCGCGCGACGTGCTGACCCGCCTGGAGGGCCTCGGCATGATCGAGAAGGACGCCCGGCAGCGCTGGCTGATCGTCGCACTCGACGCCCGGCGGGTGACGGACCTCAACGAGGTACGCGAGCAGCTGGAGCCGGCGGCGCTGCGGCAGAGCTGCCATGGCCTGACGCGCGCGGAGCTCACCGCGATGCGCCAGCGCCTGCTGGCGCCGATCGAGAGCTACCCGCGCGTTGAGGCGGCGATGATGAACGCGCTGGAAACGGATCTCCACGTCACCTGCCTGGCGCGCTGCCCGAACCGGGAGCTGCTCAGCGCGCTGCGCCGGACGCACTGCGTCCTCACCCTGAGCAAGCACGTGCTGGGGGTCGAGATGCCGCTTCCCGATTACGACCCGTTCATGGTCGAGCACCTCGTCGTGATCGACCATCTTCTCGCGGGCGACGTGCTCGGCGCGGTGACCGCGCTGGGACGACACCTGGCCTCCGCAACGCCGAAGGTGGTGAGCAGGCTGGCGACGTTCCGCTCCGAGTTCGAGGCGCCGGCGCTGTCCTTTCTCGACGGCGCCTAGGGCAAAACCCGATCAGGTGGACTCACCGGATCGGATAGATTTGCCCGCTTCTCGATATTCTAGAGCACTACTTCCGAGCCGATCGGCTCGGGAAGTGCTCTAGGGCGAGATCATGGTTCTGGCGACGGGCTCGCGTCTCAGGCTGTAGCCGCGCCGGCGCGTCGCGGCCTGCGCCGCGTCCACCGCTCGCTACAGCAGCTGCGCCGCGGGAGAGAGCGGCCGCTGCGACAGACGGATCAGGCCGTACGGCTCGATCGCGATGCCGCCGGCCTCCGGCAGCTCCGGTAGCCTGCGGAACGGGCCGTGCGGACCGGCAAGGGTCTTTACCACGACGCGCCCGAATGCCGTGACGGCGCCGCGGGTGACGGCTGGTGTTCCTGGTGCCGTTCGCGGCCCTGGCGGTGTCAGTGCCGGCCTTCATCTCGCGCGGCAACATCGCCGGGCTGCTCAACGTGCCGACCTTCCACCAGCACCTGGTGCGCGGTGGGATCCTGCTGCTGGCCGTGCTATGCGGTCACTGGAAGCAAGGCCGCTGGCCCGGCGCGAGGCGATAGGTGCTTCCGCCGGCACGTGGTTCTGGGGTGCGCATGGACACGGTCACCGTGGTCAGTCTTTTCGCGGCCACCCTGTCGATGGTGAGCTACGTGCCGCAGGCCTGGAGCATCATCCGCTCGCGCAGCACCGACGGCGTCTCGCTGAAGATGTACCTGATCACCGTCGCCGGCTTCGTCACCTGGCTGATCTACGGGATGCTGATGCGGCAGCCCGCGATCATCGTGCAGAACATCATCTGCCTGGCGCTGTCCTCCTTCATCCTGACCATGAAGCTGCTGCCGCAGCGGCAGAAGCAGGAGGTCGCGGACAAGATCGCCGACACGCTGCCGCTGGTGCCGGCGAACCGCCCCGACTGAGCCCGCCGCGCGCGCCGCCCCGGAGGAACCACCATGCACAGATCCCAAGGCATCCTCGCGCTCCTCCTGGCGTCAATCCTGGCGATCCCCCTGCCGCCGGCACGAGCCGACGCCGCGGAGGCGCCCGACCGGGCGATGATGGCCGGGATGGACCGGATGAACAGCGCGATGGCGGACGCACCGATGACCGGCGATGCCGACCACGACTTCGTCGCCATGATGATCCCGCACCACCAGGGCGCGATCTCGATGGCGGAGGTGGAGCTGCGCTACGGCCGCGACCCGATCCTGCGCCGCCTGGCCCGCGGCGTCATCGAGGCGCAGCGCAAGGAGATCGACGAGATGCGAAGCTGGCGTCCCAAGACCCCCTGATCGAACGGGTCCTCAGGGCTCCGCCCTGAGCGGGTCCAGGGCAGCGCCCTGGCCCTCCCCCTTCCTACCGGTCCGCCGCCCCGCGATCGCGACGCTCGCTGACGTGCGGCATCGAGACGTCGCAATCCTCGGATGCCTGCACGGAAGCCTCGCCGACCTCGACGTCGCCGGACAGGTCGACGGAGCCGTGCAGGGTCGCGTCCAGGTGGCCGACATGCCCGGCGGCGAGGACGATGTCGCCGGAGCCGCTGGCGAGGATGCTGACCCGCGTCGCCTGCAGCCGCTTGATCGAGATGGTGCCGCTTCCTCTCTGCGAGAGCTGGAGGTCCCCGTTCAGGCTGCCGATCGAGACGTCGCCACTCCCGGTCTTCTCGATGACGGCCGCGCCGGCGGCGTCGACCGACGCGTCGCCGCCGCCGAGCAGGACGAGGTGGATGGGCCCGGTAAAGGCGCCGAGACGCACGGCGGTGTCGCCGAGCCGGCTCAGGGTCAGGGGCATGGCCGCCGGGACCTGCACCACCACGTCGGGCGGCTCGCGACGACAGCTCTCGGTCAGCAGCATGGCGGCGCCGCTGCCGATCAGGCGCAAGCCGGTTTCGTCGGCCGGCACCCCGCTCACCGTGGAGACGTAGACGCGACCGGAGAGGTCCTGCTGCGGCACCAGGGTGATCGACCGGGCGCAGGAGAGCGTAATCTGCAGCGAGGCGCCGGTGGCGGAGAGGGCTGCGCCGTCGCGACGGCCGGCGGGCAGCTTGGCGCCCTCGACCGTCCAGTCCAGCTGCCCGACCAGCGGGATGCGGTGCAGCACGGAGTCGATCTCGGCGGTCGGGATACGGTCGCTGCGGATCGAGCGGTTCGTCAGGTCGATGTCGAGGTCGCTGCCGCGCTCAGGGGTATGCTGCCGATGCTCGTCCTGTCGCCAGAGCAGCAACGGGACGGCGATCATGCCCACCAGCAGCCAGGCGGCGCGGCGGCGACGCATGCGGATGTCGTCGGCGCGCGACAGGTCGGTGATCGGGAACATGCCGGACGGAACCCGGTCACTCGCCCATGCGGCGGAAGCCGCCATGCAGCTCGAACTCGTCGGAGGTCACGTAGGCCTCGATCCGTTTCAGCCTCGGCTCCAGCGCCTCCAGCCGGTGCGCGAGCAACGCGAACTTCTGCACCGGCGCCGGGCGTGGCGTGGCGGTGCCGGTGCCGGTGCGGGCGCCGAGAGGGCCGCCGGAACGGACGCCGACGGGTGATCGGCCGCGCATCGGCCGGCGTCGCAGCAGCAGCGAGAGCGCCAGGTAGGCGAGCCCGGTCGGGAGGATCACGAAGATCACGCTCACCGCCCGCACCAGCGGCAGCGGCAGGTCGAGATCCTCAGCGAGGCCGGCACACACCCCGCTCAGCATCGCGCCGCGGTCGCGCCGCCACAGCCTCGCGTCGTCCATCGCCACTGCTCCTAGAGCGACATGCGGCTGCGCCAGCCGGCGAGTTCGGAGTCGAGGATGCGCTCGAGGTTCTCGATCCGCTGTTCCATCCGTCGCGCGGTTTCGCCCATGTCGGCGAGCGCACGCTGCTCTTCCTGGCTCATCCCCTGCAGGTTCATCTCCCGCAACCGCCGCTCATGCTTCATCCTCATGATGAAGAAGATCAGGACGAACGGCGCGAGGATGCCGGCCAGGGGGATAAGACTATCGATCATGATCTTTCTCGGCTCTCGTGCAGTCCCGGGCGATCAGGAAGCTGACGGCTCGGTTCCCTTACTGCGGCGCAGCTTGGCTCGCAACGCGTCCAGCTCGCCCTCGACCGCCTCGTCCGCCTCGAGCCCGGCAAGTTCGTCCTGCAGCGACTTCCGGCCGAGATCGAAGGACTCCGCGCGTCCCTCCAGCACGTCCAGGTTGCGCTCGACCTGTTCGAAGCGGGTGAAGGCGTCGTTGATGCGCTCGTCATACAGCGTCTCGCGCAGCTTCACCCGGGAGGTCGCCAAGCCGTGCCGCGAGACCAGCGCCTGCTCGCGCGACTTGGCGTCGGCCAGCTTGACCTGCAGCTTGGCGATGTCCTCGTTCTGCTGCGCGAGGCCGGAGACGATCTGAGCCCGCTGCGCCTGCAGGTCGTCGCGGGCGCGGCTGATATGGGCGCGCGCCAGCAGCGCGCCGCGCGCCAGATCCTCCCGCTCCCGTGACAGTGCCAGCTCTGCCTTGCGCTGCCACTCCGCCTCCTCGCGAGCGAGCATGTCGAGGCGACGCTCGATCTCGCGTCGTTCGGCGATCGTCTGCACCGCGGCGGAGCGGACCTCGACCAACGTGTCCTCCATCTCCTGGATGATGAGACGGATGATCTTTCGCGGATCCTCGGCGCGGGCCACGATCGTATTGATGTTGGAGTTCACGATGTCCGTCAGCCGGGAGAATATGCTCATGGGGTTCGTCCTGCACCGCGATGGCGATGCCCGATCCAGAGCATCTCGCGTGCCAACCGGCCCGCGTTCGTTAAGCCGTTGAATCTATGAGGGTCGTGCGGAACCTCTTGCCTGTTGCGAGCCGCGAGGAGAGAATTCGGCCAGATTCGTGATGGTGTAGGAGACCAGGATTTGGCGCGTCCGGCCAATCTGCTGGAGGAGTCTGCGACGCCGCTGGGCGAGGCCCAGCCGTTCCGGGAGATGCTGGCGCATGTCTCGCAGGCGGCGCCGCTCAACCGTCCGGTGCTGGTGATCGGGGAGCGCGGCACCGGCAAGGAGCTGGTGGCGAGCCGGCTCGCCTTCCTGTCGCCGCGCTGGGACCGCCCGTTCATCAAGCTCAACTGCGCGGTGCTGGGCGAGGCGCTGCTGGACAGCGAGCTGTTCGGTCACGAGGCCGGCGCCTTCACCGGCGCCACGCGGCGTCGGCCGGGACGCTTCGAACTGGCCGACGGCGGCACGCTGTTCCTGGACGAGATCGCCACCGCCTCGCTGGCGGTGCAGGAGAAGCTGCCGTACTCGATCACCCGCAGCAGCTTCTCCTGCAC
>CAXTOE010000023.1:8820-14165 GCA_964245685.1 uncultured Acetobacteraceae bacterium
GGCGGTGCAGGAGAAGCTGCTGCGGGTGATCGAGTACGGCAGCTTCGAGCGCGTGGGCGGCAGCGAGACGCAGCGCGTGGACGTGCGTGTGATCGCCGCGACCCACGCCGACCTGCCGAGCCTGTCGCGCAGCGGGGCGTTCCGCGCCGACCTGCTCGACCGGCTCGCATTCGACGTGATCGGGGTGCCGGCGTTGCGCGAGCGGCGCGAGGACGTGGCGCTGCTCAGCGGCCATTTCGCGATACGCATGACGCGCGAGCTGGGACGCGAGATGTTCGCAGGCTTTGCACCGGCGGCGATGGAGATCCTGCGCGGCCATGACTGGCCCGGCAACGTGCGGGAGCTGCGCAACGTCGTCGAGCGCAGCGTCTACCGGATGACGGAGATCTCGAAGCCTCTGGAACGGATCGTGCTGGACCCGTTCCCGGCCCGAACCAGCGCGTCAGAGATGGAGCCGCCCCGGGCGATAGCGGAACCATCCATGCCCGACTTCGTCGCACCGGAACCCACGGGGGATGAGGGAGACTTCCTGTCCCGGACCCGCGCCTACGAGGCCAGCCTGCTGACGCAGGCGCTGCGGTCCAGCCGCTTCAACCAGCGCGCCGCATCACGCGCGCTCGGGCTGACCTACTACCAGTTCCGCCATCACCTGAAGACGCACGGCCTGCTTGGACGGAACGACGCTCAGACCGAAGCCTGAGCGTCGACCGCGTCGGCGCCGGTTCGACCCCTAGTTGATGACCCCGTTCACGCGGTTCGGGAAGAAGCCGAAATTAGCTGCCGCTCCACCGCCATAGGCGATGTTCAGCACCTGGGCGGGTGTGCGCGTGTAGGCCAGGCCGTTGATGTCGTTCGGGATGAAGTTGTAGGCGTTGCCGGGGATAGTGGTGCCGGCATCGTCGACGACACCCGAGAGCGCCGACCGCAGGTTGGAGATCGCGTCGGTGGCGACACCGGCGCCCAGATCGGACAGCAGGGTGCGGATCATGCCGGCCTGATAGCCCTCGGTGCCGAGCAGGCCCGCCGCCGCGGTCACGTTGTTCGGGTTGGTGAGCAGGGCCGCCGCACCGGTCAGGGCGGTGACGCAGACATCCTCGATCACGTAAGCGCCGAGCAGGAAGGAGATCGGATCGGCGAACGGGTTGAAGGTCTGGCCCGCCGCGATCAACCCCGCCGCGATCGCGAGCGTGGTCCAGCTGGTCGACAGGTTGATCGAGGGCTCGGCGATGGCGGCCGAACCCAGCGTCGTGCGGATGAACTCGACATGGGCGATCTCGTCGATCGCCAGGCGCTGCGCGTAGGACTCGATCGCCGAGCCGTTGAACGGCACCATGCTGCCGCCGGTCACCGTGCCCTGGGTGCCGGTGCCGGTCAGCAGGGAGGGGTTGAGGCCGTTGCCCGAGATCGCCCGAAGGTAATACTCGGCGCCGAGATACTCGAAGTTGAGCGCGAAGTTGAAGATGTCGGCGTCGGTGATGGTCGCCGCCTTGGCCGCGCTGCTGCTCAGAGCCAGGCCCGCGGCGCCGATCGACCCCGCGACGGCGGAGCCGACCGCACCGGCGCCGAGCCGCACCCAATCACGCCGCCCCGTCCCGGGGGAGGCATCTGAGGACGAGGAACTGGCGGCGCCTGCAGCTTCGATGTCAAGCATGGACTGAGCCTCACTGATCGGATCGGTTAGGTATGCGTTGCGCAACCTCCGCGGTCCAGCTTCGGTTCCGGCCAGCGTCCGTCAGGGCTCATCAACTTTTTGCATTCACTCGAATATGTCGGTGGAACGGCCAGTCGATCACTTGGCCGCAGAACAGCGCCCACCAGACCAGGACCGGCTGGAACGCCAGCCTCGGCCCGTGATAGCCCCAGCCGAGCCTGGTGCCGCCGATCGCGACGTCCTGCAGCGCGTGCTTGAGGTTCGCCGGGTAGACGCAGACGGCGTACAGCGCCAGCATGATGCCAGCCAGCCGGCGCAGGCGCACCGTGACGAGCGCCGCGGCGCCCAGGATCTCGCAGCAGCCGGTCGCGATCACCGTCGCCTGCGGCTGCGGCACCCAGTCCGGCACGATCGAGACGAAGGCGGCCGTCTCGCGCAGGTGGAACCACCCGGCGACCAGGTAGATCGCGGCCAAGGCCCAGCGCAGCGTGGTGCGCCAGCGCTCCCGAGTGGAGTGCGGTCCGCTCAGGCCGGGGTGACCCACTCGCCCGCCCGCATCAGCGGCTCGCGCGTCCCGGCCTCGGTGATGCCGTCGAGGTCGATCTCGCCGGAGCCGATCATCCAGTCGATATGGATCAGGCTGGCGTTCGCCCCGCGCGACGCCAGCGACGCTGGGTCCTTTCCGCCTGAGCCGTGCAGGCAGCTCGCGTAGGCCTGGCCGAGGGCGATGTGGCTGGCCGCGTTCTCGTCGAACAGGGTGTTCTGGAACAGCAGGCCGCCGCTGGAGATCGGCGAGGAGTGCGGCACCAGCGCTACCTCGCCGAGCCGCCGCGCGCCCTCGTCGGTGCCGAGCACGCGGTCGAGCACCGCGTTTCCCCTGGTCGCGTGCGCCTCGACGATGCGGCCGGCCTCGAAGCGCACCTCGATCCCGTCGATCAGCGTGCCCTGGTAGGAGAGCGGCTTGGTGCTGCGCACGAACCCCTCGACGCGCTGCCGATGCGGGGTGGTGAACACCTCCTCGGTCGGGATGTTGGGGTTGCAGGTGATGCCGTTCGCCGCGGTGCCGGAGCCGCCGAGCCATTTGTGGCCGTCGGCGAGACCGACGCGGAGGTCGGTGCCCGGACCCTGGAAGTGCAGTGCGGCGTAGCGACGTGCGTCCAGTGCCGCGGCGCGCGCGTGCAGCCGCTCGTCATGGGCGCGCCAGGCTGCGACCGGGTCGGGACCGTCGAGGCGCGAGGCGGCGAAGATCGCGTCCCAGAGCTTGTCGATCGCGTCCTGCTCGGGCTCGTCCGGGAACATGGTGCGTGCCCAAGCCGGGGTCGCGCAGGCGATAATGTTCCAGTTGATCGCGAAATTGGTGATCAGCTCCAGCGAGGCCTGGTTGGCCACCGAGTTGGCGCGGTTGGCGCGCGCGATGCGCTCGGGATCCTCGCCGGACAGCAGGGCCGGATCCTCGCCGGTGACGGCGAGGCGGGCCGCGTTGCCGCGGAAGGCCTGGGCGATGCCGTCGGCGAGCCAGGTGGCGGCGGTGTCGAAGGCGGCGTCGGGGGCGTGGCGGAAGCGGGCGCGCTTGGCGATCTCGTCGGTGAACAGGGTGGTCACCAGCGTCGCACCCGCCTTGTAGGCGTGTTCGGTGATGCGACGCACCAGTTCGGCGGCGTCGAGCGGGGCGGTGATCACCAGCTCCTGCCCCGCCGCCAGGTTGAGGCCGATCCGGACGACGACCTCGCCCAGCCGATCGAGCATCGCGTCGCGCCGGGAGGCGGGGGAAGGGGTGCGGCCATCCATGGTAGGTCTCCTCCGGAGCGATGCCGGCGCTTGTGTTCCGATGCGCGTCGATCTCTTGTGGTGCCTCGGCCGCCCGGCTGCAACCGGAGACGGCCGGTCAGGAAGGCGCCCCGGCAGGGCGGCCAGGAAGGGTGTCGCATGACGTCGCTGTCGCCGCACGATTTCGCCGAGATCGATCCGCCGGCCCGCCTGCTGATGGGGCCGGGCCCGATCAACGCCCATCCGCGCGTGCTCCGGGCGATGTCGGCGCAGCTGCTGGGCCAGTTCGACCCCGAGTTCACCCACTACATGAACGAGACGATGGCGTTGTATCGCCACGTGTTCCAGACCTCCAACCGCTGGACCTTCTTGATCGACGGCAGTGCCAGGGCCGCCATAGAGGCGGCGCTGGTGTCGCTGATCGAGCCGGGAGACCCGGTGCTGGTGCTCGATTTCGGCCGCTTCGGGCTGCTGCTGCGCGAGATCGCCGAGCGCTGCGGCGGCGTCGTCGCCACCGTGCACGCCGAGTGGGGCCGCGTGGTTCCGATCGACGCGGTGCGCGAGGCGGTGCGTCGGACGCGTCCGCGCGTGGTCGCCTGCGTGCACGGCGACACCTCCACGACGATGGCGCAGCCGATGGGCGAGATCGGCCGGATCTGCGCCGAATACGACGCGCGGCTCTACGTCGACGCGACCGCGACCCTGGGCGGGATGCCGGTGCCGGTGGATGAGTGGGGTGCCGACATCGTCACCGCGGGGCTGCAGAAATGCCTGGCCGGTCCCGCCGGGGCTGCGCCGATCACCATCTCGGATCGGGCGGCGGCGCAGATCGTCCGGCGCCGGCACCTCGAGCGCGGCATCGCGCAGGCCGCGGCCGCCAGCCAGCATGCGCCGCAGGGTCCCGGGCGGCGCATCGCGTCGAACTATTTCGACCTCGCGATGCTGATGGAATACTGGTCGGAGCGCCGGCTCAACCACCACACCGAGGCGACCACCATGCTCTACGGCGCACGCGAATGCGCCCGCCTGGTGCTGGAGGAGGGGCTCGACGCCCGCATCCGGCGGCATCGCCGGATCGGCTGGGCGATGGCGCTCGGCCTGCGCGCGATGGGTCTGCAGCTGTTCGGCGATCCCGCGCATAAGATGGACAACGTGGTCGGAATCGTCATCCCGGACGGCGTCGACGGCGAGACGGTGCGCGCACGCCTGCGCACGCAATACGAGATCGAGATCGGCAGCGCCTTCGGGCCGCTGGCGGGTCGGATCTGGCGCATCGGCACCATGGGTTACAACTGCCGCGGCCATAACGTCCTGATCACCCTGGGTGCCCTGGAGACGGTACTGCGTGGCGCCGGGGTGTCGCTCCGCTCCGGCGCCGCCGTCGATGCGGCAGTGGCGTTGCTCGAGGACGGCGAGAGCGGCGACGCGATGCGCGACAGCCTCGAGTCTCACGATTGATCCTGCCGCTTCGGCAATTGCAACCAACGCGGTCCTGACGCGTCCTGAAACTCAGGCGAAGGAGCGGACCGGTTCGCCGGTGCGATGTCCCGCGTTCAAGTGGCGTCGGCTACATCAGTTGCAGCAGCAGATACGGGAGCATCGTCTCATGTCCATCATCGCCTGGGTCATCTTGGGCCTCATCGCCGGTTTCATCGGCAGCAAGCTCGTCAACAAGACCGGAGAGGGCCTGATCCTCGACATCGTCCTCGGCATCGTGGGCGCGGTCGTGGGCGGGTTCGTGTTCAGCGCCTTCGGCGCGGCCGGCGTCACCGGCCTGAACATCTACAGCCTGATCGTCGCCATCGTGGGCGCGGTGATCGTTCTGTTCGTCTACCACGCGATCGTCGGCCGCCGCACGATCTGACCGTCCACGACCGCAGATCGGGATCGCGGGCGCCGCCCGCGCCCCCGCGGCGGGCGCCGCCCG
>CAXTOE010000023.1:14175-15912 GCA_964245685.1 uncultured Acetobacteraceae bacterium
GCGTCGGGCGGCCGCCTAACCATGTGACCGTCATCGCCGGCATTTGGGTATCGCGGCAGGGGCCGGCGCCTGGGGGTCGGCCGCTGCCGTGTCGACGGGGTCTCAGGGTGCCGTGGCGATCGGTGTGCCGACACCACGGAACAGCAGAAACAGCACGATGATGATGAGCAGCAGCGGCAGCAGCCCGAGCCCGTTGAAGCCGGTGCCGCGCGAGCCGCCGTACCAGCCCGAACGGAAGCCGTAACCGCCGCTTCCGAGGGCGAGAATGACCAGGATGATCACGAGAATGGTCAGCATGTCAGCGCTCCAGCTTGCACTGGGACAACGCAGGGATGCGCAGGTCGTTCGGTAGCCGGAAACCTTTCATGATGCCGTTGCCCTCTTCGGTCGTCCGCGCCCGGTGCGGCTGATCAACCGGCGACCGGCGCCGCCGCTGAATCACGAGCACGCTGGTACCCGGCCCAGAGCGAATTCCGTTGCGGTATGATAACGTGTTCTTCATGATGCCTGGTGCATAGAAGACGAGGCGTATCCGCCTGAGCCGCCGGAACAGGGAGCCCGGCTGCGGACGAGTGGAACCCTTGAGGTTGGGGATCGGACGGGATGAACCACCTGCGACGCCTGATCGAGAACACCGAGCAGATGCCGGAGCTGGCCAGGGGTCTGCTGCGGGAGGCCGCGTGCGGACCGGAGCGGCTTGCGGCCTACGCGACCTCGGAGGGATATCCGATGTCGGCGGAGGACATCGAGACCGCGCTGTACGGAACGAGCCGGTGCGGCCGTCATCACGGCGCCCGACACGACCGCGAACCCGATCTGGCGGAGGATGAGACGGACCGCACCGGACCGTGGCGGCCGGGCACGCGGAGCCCGATGCTGGACCTCTTCAGGTGGTATAGCGAGACGATCGGCTGATCGCCGCGGGGTAGGCTTCAGCCGATCTTCGCCGGCGCGACCGTCCGGTCGGCGCTACGGTCCGACGCTGCGGCCAGCAGCTGCGCCGCGGCGATGCGGCCGGCGAGATCGTCGGCCGATCGCTGGCAGGCCTCCGCACCCTCCTGCAGGTTCCGGCTGAGTGCGCAGAGGTTGGACAGCTCGTCCTGCCAGGTGGCGAGAGAGGCACGCTGCTGGTCGAGCCTCGTCTGCAGCATGCGCAGGGCGCCACGCAGGCGGGCGTGCGGATCCAGCGGGATGCGCACGATCTCGGCCGAGCGGCGCGGGGCTTCCTGCATGACGACCATCCAATTTTTGATACGGAGGCGAGCTTATCGCGCGCGGCTGCGGCGTCAACGATAAAGCGAGGGCGGACTGGCGCGGCGAGCGCTCAGGATGCCTGCACCGGGACGAGCGCTGCGGTGCTGCGCGCGGCGGCGCGGCGGAAGCGGTCCGGCGAGACGCCGAAGCGGCGGCGGAAGGCATCGTGGAACCGCGATACCGAGCCGAAGCCGGCGTCGAAGGCGATCGAGGCGACGTCGCGCCCGTCGGCGAGCAGCATCGACTGTGCGAGATAGAGCCGGTAGCGGGTCAGGTACTCGCCGAGCGTCATGCCGAGCGCGCCCTTGAACAGCGTCATCGCGTAGTTCGGGTGCAGGCCGACCGCCTCCGCCACCGACGCCGCGGTGATCCGGCTGGTGGCGTGCGAGGTGAGGAAGCGCGCCATCTCGCAAACCTTGGCGTCGCGTCCGCCGCTTCGCCCGCCCGCCTCGCCGCCGCCGCCGGCGCGGTCGGTCCAGCCGG
>CAXTOE010000024.1:0-1133 GCA_964245685.1 uncultured Acetobacteraceae bacterium
GCTGGCATCCGCGTCGTCGGATCCGGGACGTGGCGAGACCGCGGTGAACCCGGTCGCCTACAAGATGAGCTGCGTCGCCCGCCTCCGCTCCGCCGGCTGGGACGCCCGCACGCGCTTCTCCGCCGGCCTGCCCGGGCCGGACGTGGTCGCGAGCAGCAGCCAGGGCCTGATACTGGCGCTGCGCTGCCATCCCTCGACCGAGCCGGTCGATGTCGCTGCCGTCGAGGATGCCCGCCAGGCACGCGACTGCCAGCACAGCGACCTCGCCGCGATCGTCTCCAAGGGTCCGTTCACCGAGCCGGCCCGCCAGCTCGCGGCGCGTACCGGCGTCGTGCTGCTGCACGAGGACCAGCTCGAATCCTTCGCCGTGTAGCGGCACGCCGCCACGTCAGGGCGGTATCGGCGTGCCGTCCCAGGCCAGCACCTGGCCGCTCTGCCCGGGACTCGCCGCCTCGATCACGGCGAGCAGGCGCGCGGCAGAGAAGTCGGGCGTGAACAGCTTCTCGCGCGCGACGCTGGCCTGGAACGGCCGGCTGAGCCCGGTGTCGACGGTGCCCGGATGCAGCCCGAGGCACAGCGCCTCCGGATGGGTGCGCGCGAGCTCGATGGCGAGGTTGCGCAGGATCATGTTCAGGGCCGCCTTCGAGGCGCGGTAGGCGTGCCAGCCGCCGAGCCGGTTGTCGCCGATGCTGCCGACCCGGGCGGAGAGCGCCGCGAACACGCTCCTGCCCGTCCGAGGCAGCAGGGGCAGCATGTGCTTGGCGACCAGCGCCGGGCCGACCGCGTTGACCTGGTAGGATCGAAGCAGGGAGCCGGCATCGAGCATGCGCAGGCTGCGCTCCGGCGGCCCGACGCCCTCGCCCTGCAGGACGCCGGTCGCCACCAGCACCAGACGCAGCGGCGCGTCGTTCGGACGCCTCGCCTCGGCCACCGGTCCCTGCACCGCATCCGCGATGCTCCGCTCCTCGCAGATGTCGATCTTCCCCTGCACCACCCGGGTGGCCGCGGGCGCATGCGACAGCCGGTCCAGCTGTCCGGCACGCGACAGCGCCACGACGGACCCGTAGCGGCCGCCTCGCGACAGCGCCTGCACCAGCGCCGCGCCGCGGCCTCCGGAGGCCCCGCCCACGCCG
>CAXTOE010000024.1:1143-5064 GCA_964245685.1 uncultured Acetobacteraceae bacterium
GCTGCACGAGATGTCCTCGCTCGGCGTCCCGGTGCTGCGCACCGACCACGACGGCGACGCCGTCCGGCGGGGAGGCGCCGCTCACCCGACCCCACCTTTCGCGTCGGCGGTCAATTGGCGCCGCCGTTCGGATCGTCGGCACGCGAGGGCGGCGGCTGCGCCCGGATGGCCGGTGTCACGTACAGCTCTCCGGGCGGGTGCGCGGGCGCCCGCGCGGCGCAGCCGGCGACCATCAGCGACAGCACCAACTGCCATGACCCGGCGGCCAGCCGCCTGACCGGATCTGGGCTGCGGCGCCGCGGCAGCATCCCGGCGCGACGCGCGGCACGGGTCATCGCAGCGGATCGTGTCCCCAGTTCATCAGCGACTTGCGCCAGCGCGTGTCGGCGACGTCGCCGCTCGGGCGCTGCTTGCCGTGCCGGTGGACGTAGCCGACCACCTTTCGCATCGCGGCGTAGTCCTCGTCGTCGAGGTCGCCCGCCTTCTTGCCCAGCAGATCGAGGATGGTCCTGCCCATCCGGTGACCGACGGCCTCGTCCTGGCCGGAGCCCGAGACCTTCTCGCCGCCGCTGGTCATCCCGACCGACTTGCTCTCGTCGCCGTCGAGCCACTTCTTCAGGGCCGCCGGCGTCATGTTGACGACCTGCTTGAACTCTCGCGCGGTGTCGGCCTTCTCCTGCTCGCTCATCGCCGACATCAGGATTTCTCCGCCACGGCACGCTGCAGTTCGGCCTTGGTCATGGTGGAACGTCCCTTGATGCCGAGCTTGGTCGCGGCGGCGGCCAGCTCGGTCCGGGTCATCGCGCTGCCGTCGGCGCGAACCTTGGCGACCTTGGCGGCGACGTCCCGAGGCTGCGGCGAGAACTGCTTGCCGTGCTGCGTATCGGCTCGCTTCTTCTTCGTCGTGCGTTCGTACTCGCTGTCGCTGAGCGCTTCGCGGGCCTGCCTGGGCAGGTAGCGCTCCCCGGTCTTGCCGCTCTGCTCGCCGGACTTGGTTCCCCACTCCTCCCGGGTCCACTCGGCCAGATGGTGGTCATCGCCCTAACCCCCGTCGTAGCCGCCTCCCTCCTGCTTGTACGCCTGTACCGCCATCTGCGCCTTGCGGGCGGACCACTGGCCCGGCTTGCCCCCCTTGCTTCCGTCGGTGACCTTCTTCTTGACCTCCTCCCACAGTCTCGGGTCAGTCTTGTCAGCTGTCGCGGTCATGGTCGGTGTCCTACTGTTGATCGGATCATACGGATCAGGGCTGCAGATCGCAGTTAAAGCGCAGGAACTTGGTGCCGGTTCTCCACGACTAACTAGCCAGTCTCCGCCGTCGGAGCGCGAAACTACCGGTCGTCGAGACTTCGGCTTGACGATACGGCCTGCCACATCCCGCAATCTCATGATCCGCCGTCGAATGGTCTAGGTCTGAGGGCAAAGACTGGTCGAACCAGCACAACACGATGTTTGCCTGCCGCGACCGCTGCTTTGGTCAAGCCGCGGGTCGATCTTCACCAAGCCAGCGACGTCTGACCAGGCCGACGATCCGGCGGAGCCGAAGCGATACGACCAAGAGGATCGCCGCGGAGCAACATCAGGCGACGAACGACCGAGCCACCGGTGCTCAGTGAAGAGCGAATTTTTTCGCAGTTCCGATTTGCTTGCGCGGGGCTCTGGAGACAGGCTTCCTTTGAGTCTGAATCAAGAAGGCCAAGCAATGGATCCCGGACAAACCCAGAGCATGAGCCGGGCAGACTGCCTACATCGGTTCGCCGCTCACACCGGACCGGTTCTGTGCCGTATGGGCCTCCACCGCCTCAGAAACCACAATGACCTCATGCGTTGCACGGTCCCGATTGCCTGAACCGCCGGACGAGAGGTCGCCTCTTCGAGATCCTCCTGAGCATCGGCAGGTCAGTTGATGCGGGCTTCGAAAATGCTATTTCCCTGTTTCTCCAGTGCGGGAGACTTTCTTGAAACGAGCAATTTTTACCATCGGATTGTTCCTGCCGGTTGCGGCTGCAGCGCAGTCGTCGAGCGCGATGAACCTCAACCTGAACGGTATTCCCACCGCACCGACGGCCGCGGCCGGTACGAACAGCAACCAAGTGGCCACCACCGCGTTCGTCCAGACCAGCACCGGCTCCCTGAGCTCGAACCTGTCAGGTTCCTTGATAAACCTCCCTGGGATGCCGGCAAGATCTCTCTCGGCTCGTGCTGGCGACGTCTACAACGTGCGTGATTATGGTGCGCTTGGGACGAACACGTCGACGACGCTCGCGGCGCAATTCTCGAGCACTGCTACCGCATCCCTTGCCGCCTTTGCCGGCCAGTCCATTGGCGGATCCAGTCCATACTCGTGGATGACCAATCCGGCATTCGGGCTCACCTTCTCGATCCCGACAAGCACCGATCAAGGTGGTGCCGGAAAGAGTCTCACGTTCCTTGAGACGCTCTCGGGCATCAATGGCTGGTCAGCTTCGGTAGCGGCTTGGCAGGATCCCGCACACGGAAATTACCTGCTTCAGGCCGGGATGCAGGTGAGCGGATCCTGCATCCCGAGCGGTACCACGGTCGTCACAGTGGGTAGAACTCCAGGCGGAACGGGCTACGGCACGGTGCTGCTGTCACAAGCTTCCGCAATCGACTGCGCATCGGGCAGCTTGATCACCTTCAGCATCTCATCCGCACAGCTTCAGCGGCTCACGGTGGACTGGCTCGGTATCCAGAGCACGATGGCGGCGGCTTGGTCGAATACGCAGACCGGCGGTAGCATCTACGTGCCGGCAGGGAATTACATCGTCAACCATCCGCTCATCAATGCGGGCGGCGTTACGGACACGAACGTCGAGGTACCGAATCTCGATGTCCACGGGGATGGGGTCTCAGTAACGCGCATCCAATTCCCAACCGACCTCGGACAGGATCAGTGTGCGATGTCCGAGGCGACGCGTGGAAGCTCCAACACGTCGATGTCCACCTATCACGATTTCCGCATCATCGGACCGGGTTCTACCCGTGTGCAAGGAGTCTCACCCAACCAGATGGACGGCCTCTGCATCGGCTCTTCCGCCCGCATCTACGGTCTGAACGTCACGAACATGCGCGCCGGGCTCAACGGTATCAAGGACCACTGGCTCGTCCGTGACTCGAACTTCGCCAATAACGGCTACGGCGTCTACTTCGCGCCTTATACCTCTACAATGGGAAATCAATCTATCTCCGACAGCGCCATCGTCGGCAACACGATCGCCAGCATCGCGGTGTCCACCACCAACCAGATAGACTCAAGCACCCTGAGCCACGTTCATACCGGTTTCGGACCATACGGGTTCTACCTGGAACCAGTGACAAGCAACGTTACCAATCCGCTTGGCTTTCTTACCAACACCGTTCTGACAAACGTCTGGATCGAGGCAGTCGGCAACGCCTGGATTTATGGCACTGGTAAAACAGGCGTCGTGAACGGCAACACGTTCATTGGCGGCGGGTATTCTGCCGTCGGAATGTCTGCCCCATATGCCATTAGCGGGTCGACCGCGCCGGCCGTCATCTACGTAAGCAGCTTCGATGGCAACACGATGAACAACACGACATGGTCCGACTACGGCAGCGTCAGCGATGCGATCATAGAGGCCGGCAACGAATGTGTCGGGAATGTCTGGCTCAACGACGTCGGTTTCGTGTTCAAATCCACCGGTGCGGTTGCACCACTCAAATGCGTCAATAAGATGCAAGACAATCGATTTCTCACCGCGTCGGGCGATGGTGTCTTCCGCTACGCTTATCCTGCCGTCGTGGCCGGAGAGGCGGTGTCTGACAGCGGTGTTGTCCTGGTCCAACCTTTTTCGGATGGAAAATCCTTCGCAGGGATTACGGCATCGCCGGCGGCCGCCAATGCTGCGGTCGGCGTCATTACTTTTTCGGACTACATACAGA
>CAXTOE010000024.1:5074-14915 GCA_964245685.1 uncultured Acetobacteraceae bacterium
CCAAGGTGAACCCGTGTTCGCCACGACAGGCGGAGTAGCGGGAGGCGTAGATTCCAATGAGGCAATCGGCATTGCTTGGTATGGTTCTGCCTCCGGTAGCTCGACCGTGCGTGTGGACCTTGATCCGGGAATGAAGGGAGGAGCCGCGGGCACGGCGATCAGCCTCACATCCGCCGGGACGACGCAGGCGAACGCTTACGTGATCAGTTCGATGACCTCGCAGTTCACCAACGTAGCCGCGGGTTCCGGCGCCGTCCTGTCCATCGTGCCGATTGGTGCGCAGATGATGATCTATAATGATGGCGTCAATTCGCTCCGCATCTATCCGCAAGTCGGCGGCCAGATCGGCAGCAACGGCGTCAATGCCAGTGTCGCCATCGCACCGGGTTCAGCAAGTTCCTTCCGGAGACTCTCGACGACGCTCTGGCACCAGTGACGGCAAGTGGTGATGGAGTCACGCAGCTGGAGGCGGAAGCACGATCAGCCCGCCGATCGCCTCCGGGTTAATACACCGCGGTTAGCTTTCGGTTGGGACGCCGCTCCGTTCCAGCCGTCCGGCCGGTCCGCTCGCCGAGGCGATCTTAGCGCGACGACTTCGCGGTAGAGCGCCGAGGTTCCGTCGATCATGCGGGACTTGGAGAATTTAGTAGAAGCCAGCCGCATGGCTTCCTCTCGCATAAGGGCGCGACCGGGAGAGTCCGCGACTTTCTCGATCGCTGCCGCGAGTGCCACTGGATCATTAAAGGGGACTAGGTAGCCCGTTCGACCCTCGACGACTTGTTCCTGCCAGCCACTGCTCGGCGTGCGAATGACGATTGCGCCGCAACACATGGCTTCGCAAACGACGAGCGGAAATCCCTCCATGCTGCTCGGGAGCAGGACGATGTCGGCGGCCCAGTAGGCGTCACGCATGGTCTTGCGGTCGACGAAGCCCAGGAAACGGAAGGTCGCCCGGTCGGCTTCATCGAGGAGCGTGGCGGCCTCAATCCTCTCGCGCTCGCCGCCTCCTCCGGCGAAGAGACAAACCGTCAAGAGTTCCGGCCTGCGGGTTCTCAAGATGCGCAGCGCCGCGGTCGCGAGGTCGTGTCCCTTGGCACGGTTCATGCGGCCGGGCAGCACCGCAGTGAGTGTCTCACGTCGAAGGCCGAAACGCGCTCGGGCTAGACTCCGCTCGTCATCTGTCGGCGGCCTGTAGAACTCGGTATCCACGCCGAGCACCTGCTTATGGATTTGGTGCTGCGAGATGCGGCAATCGTTGCGGAAGAATGCCGCGATGTCATCCGACATCGCCAAGTAGCGGTCTGATCGGCAGACGGCGTTGACCACACGATAGGCGAGCCGTTGAAAGATTGATGGCTGAAGCTGCAGCAGATGGAAATTTGTTACTATTGGTATCACGGAAAGACGGCCGAGAATATGAGCGATCGGGAGGGCTGAGAAACCCTGTGGGCTCAAGACATCGACCTGGTGCAGACGTATTAGAGAAAAGATTACCCGCAGATGTGAGAGCCTCGGTCGCGACGTGCTCAGCCCGTCTAGCACCACCCAGTCCAGGGCCGCGCGCGCGATCGTGAGCCGTCGAGCCTCGGAACCGTCCGGTGTCGTCACGTCGCCGGAGACGATGAGGACCCGGTCACCGCGCTCGCGCAGTCCTGTGGTCAGGCTCTCCAGGTAGGCGGCAACCCCATCGATGCAGTCCACCCGCTTGAGGAGCACGAGTATCGTTAGCGGCCGGCTTGTCCGGCCTCTATACGGTATCGGTCGGTCAAGCGGTGCCAGTGGAACAGTCAGTGGATCGGCCGTATGGCATCCAGAAGGACGAGCCGCATGTGCGAAGCGAGCGCTCTCGGTCATGGCACACCCTCACCGAGCTGTTCGACGACATGTCGAGCTGCAAGCGCAGAGGCCATTCTCCTCCCGAGCATGATCATCGGCTCCTCTATGATGCGGTAGCAAATCTCAGCCGACACGAGCGCGATGCCCGCGGCAGCGAGACACAGAGCTGGCAGCGGAACACGATTTCCACCGAGATGCACCACTGTGAGCAGGATCGGGACGTGGATGAGATACAGACTGTACGATACCCGGCCGAGCCAGAGCGGAATGGTGCTCTCTAAAAAGCGTTGTGCCGTCGATGACGACAGACATAGCAGGATGAGCAGCACGGCACCGGATCCGGGAGCCAGAGCATCCACCTTTTGCTCCATAGGAGCGATGAGGAGAGTGACGGCGAGAAGCCACAGGATACTCAACGACCAGTTGGGCATGGAGCGGATGATCTCGATAATCTTGCTCGCGCGCATGGCAATTGCGGCACCCACGACGAAGAAGCCAACATAACCCACCGAGAGCTCGACCGTATAGGCGAGCGGGTCGAAGATCGGAAAGCTAAGGGCCAGCATACTTACCAAGATCCCGGCAACGACGCTCGGCCAGAAGCTGCGTGTCAGCAGGACCACGATCAGCGGGAAGATGAGAGAAATTCTCGCTTCGTGCACCAGGCTCCAGGTCGGAATGTTCAGCGTGGGCCATTCCGGGATGCCGAGCATCAGGGCGTTCGACGCGAGCTCGTGCGGCGACGGCTTGTCGGTCCAGTTCTGCTGATTGAACCAGTCGCTGGCTGAGGCAACGTGATGTGGATCGACTGCATTATAGAGGACAGCCGAGAAGAGAATGGAGAACAAGAACAGCGGATAGATTCGGAACGCCCTCTTGACCAAATAGGCGCTGTATCCCAGCCCCCGCCGCTCGCTCAGGCAGAGCACGAACCCGCTGAGCACGAAGAACAGCAGGACGGAGGCCGGCCCGGCGATCAGGATCCGCAGCGGCGTGTATTTGAGGACCGAGAGTGGACTCGACCAGAACCGAAACGAGGTGAACGACGCGTGCGGCATGTAATAAGCGGGGGATGTATCCGTCATGTGCCTGAACATGACGATGAGAGCCGCGATGCCTCGGAGCCCGTCGAGCGACTTCACCCGCATCTGGGCTCGGATGCCCTTGATCACCGGTATCAGAGCCGGTGAATCCGCACGACAGGGTTTCGCGTCGTGCGGCATCAGGTTTTAAGTCCCTGAGCATGAAGGCGAGGTCGGTTCCGCGCGGCGATGCCAATCGCTGCCGCGTAGGCAGCACAGCTCCATACGCACGATGCGAAGAAGCCGGTCATCCCCACGAACACGAGGTTGCAGGCCCCAGCTACCGCAGCCACCGCGAGCGCGAGGGCTGCCGGAGAGCGCGTCAGCCGCGCGGCAAGCACGGCCTGTAGCAGCGCTAGGAGGATACCGGCGAAATGGAGGGATCCTCCGATCCAGCCCAAGGCAAGATAGATGGCCAGCGGTCCGGAGTCGACCGTGACGAGTTCCGCATTCTGCGATGCTACCGCACCACGTCCGAGAGCACCGATCCCCATGCCGAGCGGGTTGGCGTCGATCAGCGCCGGCGCTGCCCGGTAGAGCGCCTCGCGCTGCTGGGCGCTCTCATCCCCCTTGAGGTTGCCCAGCGTGTCGATACGCTCGGTGAACTGGGCCATCATCACCGGGTTCATTGCCGAGAGTCCTCCGCCCAGCAGGATCATCGCGAACAGGGCCATGCCGACAACCTTGAAGGTTCCGGCTCGACCCATGAGGCCGGCTAGCAGCAGACCCAGCACCACGGTGCCGGCAACCGATCGCACCGAAGTCATCAGCAACAGCAACACCCCAGCCGGAACCAGCACGACCCAGAGCTTGGTCCGAAAATGCAGGAACAGCAGCAGCATTGTCCCGAGCCACATCGCGAGCAGACCGGGCAGGTTGAGTGTGCCGAAGATCCGCAGCTCGTACGGTTCTGGACGGCCGATGGCGTCGATACCTGAGTCGCGCACCCAGGCGACGTCCCACGCCGAGGGGGCGAAATACTGCCAAATGCCGTAGCTGATCAGGATCAGGCCGTTGACCGAGAGGAACTGGCGGAACGGCTCCTCCGCCTCGCCAATGCGGCGCCAGTTGGTGATGAAGTAGAAGTAGTACAGCGTCGGCGCGATCCAGTCCGCCGATGCAACCAGTCCCGGGACCACGGCACCCTGCAGCAGGCTCACGCACAACCCGTACAGGATCGGCAGAAGCAGCAGGAGGCCGACTAGGGCCTCACGCTGGCGCAGGAGGTCGCGGCTGGTCAATACATCCTTGAGCATGAACAGCGTCATCAGATTGGGCGTCGCCAGCACGAAATTCACCGGATCGAAGCCCGCGCTGTAGTCGATAAGTCGGCGCACCAGGGGCGTGAGGGTCCAGAACCACAGTGTCAGGGTCACATAGTGCCAGGGCGAACGCTGGATATAGAAGGCACCGGCCGCGAGTGCCGCGAGCACGAAGAAGAGACGTGCAAAGATCCCCGGGCCGAGGCGCGCGAGCAACGCGGTCAGCACGACCAATCCGGCCATCAGCAGCGCCTGCTGCCCAGCCAGCGGCAGGCTCAGTCCGATCCCTCGTGCAGTCGTGCGATGCCGCCTGCCGCGAAGCCAGGACGTTCCCGCCTCGTCGGAAGACAGCCCGGAGAAGTGCATCGCCACTATTCGGCCTGTCCGGCCGAGAGCCGACCGGTGCCGCGTGCTCGCAACAGAGGCTCGAAGGCGCGCTGTCCGGGCAGCTCAATGAAGCGGTACGTGACGGCAGCGACGGCGATCGAGGTGGCCAGGAACATGACGGTCACGAGATCATTTGCCCAGGAACTTCCGAAGTTCAGCGCCTTCTCGGCCACACCGTCCGAACTGGGCAGCTGCACCAGAAGATGCAGTCCGAGCCGCTTACCGACGAATGTGGCGATGGCGCCGATCACGAGAACGATGGGATAATGCACCATGTAGATCGAGTAGGAGAGCTTACCCAGGAGCGTGAACGGTCCTCGAAGCAGCAGCCGGGACAGCGCGCCGCCTTGGGAGGCGAATATGTAGACGGTGACGCCGAACAGAAATGGCGCCAGCACCGCCGATCGACCGGCGCCGAACCAGGAGACGAAAATGACCAGAGTCGTGACCACCGTCAGTTCCAGCAGCGTCGCCGGAAGGACGGATGAGCCTGGACCACCTCCCTGCCGGAATAGCCGGTAGATGAGGTGGCCGACGAAAAAGCCGGCCAAGCAACGGAACACCCCGTAGGTTTCGATGGCATCGACATAGGCCACTGGCATCCTTGCCAGGACCAGGATCGACAGCGCCACCATCACACAGCTAAGCCAGCGGAGCTGGTCGTGTGGCATGACACAGGCGAGTGCGAAGATGAGGTAGGCTGCCATCTCGACGCTGATCGACCAGCTCGGGATGTTCCAGCTCAGGCTATGAAGGAAGCCCAATGAATGCAGCAGCAGTGCGTTCGGCAGGATATAGAACCACGCGTTGGCGCCGGTAAACGGAATACGCTGGAGCTCTTCTCCGGTGCCGCCGTCAAGCATCGTCGCCCTTATCGCCTCGAGACCAACGAGCGACAGCAGCATGACCAAGTGGAGGGGCCAGATCCGGCCGATCCGCTTGAGGAGAAACACGACCGCATCCTCCCGCGAGCGCATGCGCCGGCCATAGGCGTGGGTGATGACGAAGCCGCTCAAGACGAAGAAGAAATCGACGAACAATGAGGCGTTCCGAATCAGCTGTAGCTCCGAAATATGACCCGCGGTGACGAAATGGTGCAGTGCCACCAGGAGCGCGCAGACGCCGCGCCAGCTGTCTAGCGCCGTGAAGCGGGTGCGATCCGACAGCGCGGGCGGGCGTCCGGCGCTTCGCCGGGCGATGACCGGCGAGCTGTGCGGCAGGAGCGTGACCGTGTCAGGCATGCGCATGCCGCTTACGCTCCCGCGCGCCGTCCTTCAGCAGGTCGATATAGTGTCGCGCCATGACGTTCCAGCAATGACGCTCTGCAAGCGCTCGGGCGCTGCGTCCCATGGCCCGCCGACGCGCATCATCCGCGACGAACGCGCGCAATGCGGTCGCCAGCGCTTCGACGTCGTCGCAGTCCTCGATCACCGCCCCGACCTGCCGGTCGCCGACCTGGCCGTCGATGAGATCGGAGATGCCGACGCTGCGCGACGTCACCACCGGCACGCCACTGGCCATCGCCTCCAGCAGCACGAGGCCACAGGGTTCGTAGCGCGAGGGGAAGACGAACAGGTCGGCCGAGCGCATCAGCGCCGACATGTCCTGGCGGAAGCCGAGAAAATGCACCCGTCCGCCGACACCGAGTGATTTCGCCAGCTTGGGCCAGGGCGTTCCCCGCTCCTGTCCGGCCACGGCGAGGTGCAGGCCGGGCACCATCGACAGGGCGTGCAGTATCGTATCGAGATTCTTGCGCGGCGATTTCAGGTCACCCGCGAACAACGCCAGCTTCACGTCCGGCGGCAGCCCGAGATCGCGCCGATCCTCCGCGCCTGGATGGAATTCGGCCGTGTCCACGCCGTTGAGAATGACGGAGATCCGCTCACGCGGAAGCTCGTCGCGCTCGAGCTCGATCGCCACGCTGCGTGACACCGCGACCAGGCGCCCGGAGCGCCGGAACGCCATGCGCTCCAGCCGGACATTCAGGACACTGTACAGGGTCGCGTACCGCGCGCGGGCGTCCCGCCGCGTCCGCCCGGGATGGTGCGCGCAACCGAGCGAGGAGGCGTGCACGAAATGCACCGCGTTGACGTCGCAACGTGTCCAGGTGACGAAGCCGTTGGCGAGCACCGCATCCCAGCCGCGCCGATGCCTCCGGACCGCGAGCGTCGCGCGCCAGGCGAAGAGCTGGTCGCGTAACAGCCTGGAAGGCAGCCAGGACGGAGGACGCAGGATGATCGAGCGCCTCGCCACCTCCGCCGGCAGGCCGTCGGCACGCTCCGTGACGACCACCACGTCGTGGCCCTGCCGGGCTGCCTCGGCGGCAATCTCCAGGTTGACGCGCCCCTGGCCGTGGTTGCGGCAGACTTCGGGCGCGATGATACAGAACCTCATCCGGCCGAACTCCGGGGGCCACTCATCGCCCCGCGACCCAGGCCAGGTCGGCGCGGCAGATCACGAGCCGCGGCAGGGCGATGCCCAGGATCTTACGGAAACCCGCCAGCACGCAGAGCAGGCGCATGCACCCTCCGAGCAGCGAGGCGCAGGCGGCGCCGACCAGTCCATGCGCCGGCACCAGCAGCAACATCCCCAGCAGTGAGGTGCCGACTCCGACGACCTCGACGCCGGTCACGGCACTGGGACGACCGGTTCCGCTGAAGGCCTGCGCCAGGGTGCGTGCAGCACTCGAGACCACTGCCTCGGCCAGCAGCACCAGAAAGGGCACGATCGCCGCCGCGAAGCGCGCGCCGTAGAGCAGCAGCAGCAGCGAAGGCCCGGCCAGGCCGATCGTCACCGCGCCCAGGCTGTTGACCACCATGGTCACCCGCATCGCCCGAGCCACCATCTCGACCACGCTGGCCGGCTCGCGTGCGGCGATGGAGGGAAACAGCACGGTCGAGACCGCGCCCTGCGCCACGCTGAGGATGCGCGACAGGCTCAGCGCCACCGCGTAGGCGCCGACCGCCGCGGGCCGCAGCAGCAGGACGATCACCAGCTGGTCGAGGTAGCCCGACAGCACGCTCAGTATGTCGACCCCGTAGAAGCGCAGCCCGTAGCGGAGCAGCCTGTGGGGAAACGGTGCTGCGATCGTGAGATGCGGCCGCAGCACGCGACGCGTCTGCATCAGCACGTAGAGGAAGGCCGGCAGCGACGGCACGAAGTAGGCGCTGGCCGCCGACATCGAAGTGAGACGGCCGCTTGCCAGCAGCAGCCCCAGCAAGGCCGGCGTGCCGAGGCTCTGGAAGTAGAGCACCCGGTTGGCAAGCCCGAAATGTCCGTGTGCCTCCAGCACCGCCATCAGCACCGGGGTCATCAGGCTGAGGGGCACCGCGACCAGCAGGAGGCGGGCGAACCCGATGATGGCGCTGCTGTACTGGGCGAGCCATACCGGCATCAGCAGGAAGCCGACCGCCATCGCCACGAGGCTGGCGAACGCCGTGAGCACGATGGCGCTGCCGAGATAGCGGGAGGCACAGGCCGGATCCCGGCGCAGGTTGTAGATCAGCGAGGCGTGCAGGCCGAGCCCGCAGACCGAGCCGAGAACCAGCGGCACCACCCCCACCGCCGTCTGCTCGCCGCGACCGACCGGACCCAGGAACGCCGCGGTCAGCAGGCCGGAGCAGACATTCCCGGCCAGCGCGATGACGCGGATTCCCATCACCTGTGCCACGGCCGCGACCTTGGCACGCCGGCGAACCACGTGCAGGACGCGACCGATCACGGCTCGCCTCGTTGGCCGCGCGCAAGACACATCGGAGACGCCGACGCCATCGCCCGCGCACCTCTCAACCGGGAGGCAGGGCGCGATAGGCGGGATAGACCCTGGCGTAATAGCCGCTGTCGCTGTTGGCACGCGCGAAGCGTCGCAGATCGACCTTGGACAGCACCACGCCGCTCACCCGGATATGCGCCCGGCGCAGCACCTTGAGGGCGGCGAGCACCGCGGTGCGCCGCGACGAGCGCCAACCCACCACCATCACCACGTCATCGGCCAGCGGCGCGATCCCGAGCACGTCCGGCACCGCGAGGATCGGCGGGGTGTCGATGATGACCACGTCGTGATTCGTCCGGAGCTGCTCGAGCGCGCGCGGCAGGCTGGCCGACGCCAGGATCGCGTGCGGGTTGCGCGATCGAGGCTGCGCGATCACCACGTGCAGGCCGGACGACCGATCCAGCGACAGCGCCGCGAAATCGGGTTCCGGCTCACGTTCCAGGCCCGCCTCGCGACGCGACGCCTCGGATTGCTCCAGCAGCGGGAAGTGGCTGCCCAGACTCGACCGACGAAGATCGCAATCGACCACCACGACCGACAAGCCGCGCGCGGCGGCCGCTCGGCCGAGCGCCACCGAGAAGGAGGTCTTGCCTTCGCCGGGCAGTGCGGAGGTGACCAGCAGCACCCGGCCGCCGGTGGTCTCGCGACGCCGCGTGCCGATCAGGCCGGCGAACACCGCCTGCAGCGCCTCCGCCTCCCGCGAGCCGTCTTCGTGCGGGGTCGCGCCGCGCTGCCCGCCCGACGGAACGCGCCGCTGGATGCCTCGGAGCGCGCCACGCCTCGACACCGGCTTGGGGAACAGCCCCAGCACGCGGATGCCGGTCTGCTCCTCCACCTGCTCGGGCGTGCTGAAGACGCGCGACAGCAGTTCCAGCGCGTAGGCGAGGCCGGCCCCGACGCCGAGCATGGCCAGGAAGGCGCCGGTGACGATCATCCGGACGCGCGGGAAGGAGGGCAGGTCGGGCGCGGACGCCTCGACCACCAGCTGCACGTCGGCGCGCTGCAGGGCCGACTCGACGTGGATCTGCTCGAGCCGCAGCGACGCCTCGTCGTAGCGGCTGCGCGCCGATGCGGCATCGCGCTCCAGATCCTGCAACCTGGTATCGGCCATGCCCTGCTCGCCGACCTTGGCCTGCAGGTCCTGCACGCTGGCGCTCAGGGCGGCACAGCGCGCCTGCAGCGCCTCGACCTCGCCGCGCACGCTGGCGACCGCCTTGTCGATCTCGGTGCGGATCTGCTGCCGGACCCGGGCCAGCTGTGCCGCGTTGGCCAACAGCTCGGTATTGGCGCGGCCGAGGCGGCTGCTCAGCTCCGCCTGCGCCGCGGCGAGCACGCTCTCGCGTTCGATCATGCCCTGGATGATCGGCGAGGCGAGGATCGGCGCGCTGGCATCCACCGAACCTGCTCCGGACTGCGCGGCGTCCTCGAGCTCGCGCAGCGTGCTCTGCTTCTTCGCCAGGTCACTGGAGGCGACGATCAGCTGCGAATTCATCTCCGACAGG
>CAXTOE010000024.1:14925-15805 GCA_964245685.1 uncultured Acetobacteraceae bacterium
CTGGTGAGCTGGCCTCCCTGCCGCTGCCGCTGCACCGCGTCGTCGGCAGCCAGCAGGTCGGCGCGGAGATGCGCGAGATGGTTCCGCAGCCAGGCGTCCGCCTGATCGGTCAAGCCGACCTGCTGCTGGCGACGCCTGGCGATGAAGGCGCCGGCATAGGCGTTGGCGATCCTGGCGGCGATGTCGGGATCGCCGGCGATGGCGCTGATCGAGATGACGTACGAGCGGCCGTCGTTGCTGAACGCGATCGACGGCGTGAGCCTCCTGGCGACGCTCTCGACCGAGGCGCGGCACGGTGCCGGTCGCGCCACACCGCGGGATGCGGTCCCGAGCGGCCTGACGATCAGGCGCCGGACGGTGGCGCTCCAGCCTCCGGGTGCCGCACAATAGGCGGGAACCGTCTCGAGCCCGAGTTGCTGCACCACGTCGCGAACCAAGCTCGGAGACTTCAGCGCCTCCATGTAGGTGCGCAACAGATCGAGATCGACGATCTGGCTGGGCAGCAGCGTCTCGCCGCTGCTCAGCCGCGGCTGCCGGGGATCGACCATGACCGAGGCGCTGGCGGTGTAGCGAGGCGGCAACTGCTTCACCGCGAGCCCGATGACCGCCGTGACGAGCACGGCGAACAGCAGGATCGCCCACTTGCGGCGCATCGCGACCTGCAACGGGGTGATGTCCGCGCCTGCCGCCTGGGGCGTCTCGAAACCCTGATCGGCCAGGCCGATGGTCGGCCTCGAGCCGGTGTGGAACGATGGGATCTGCACGGGTTCGGCCATCACGACGCCTGCACGAAGCCTGCCGGCTCCTGAGCCGTCATCGCGAGCCTCCGCGCGGATATTCGGGCTCGCGGCCGCGGGCGGTGCCGAGCACCACCTCGCGT
>CAXTOE010000025.1:0-7443 GCA_964245685.1 uncultured Acetobacteraceae bacterium
GCTGCAGGCCGCGGGTTTCGGCGATGCGCACGAGCTCGGCCGGCTGCAGATCGCGGCTGCCGCTGCGGCGCTGGCCGACCAGGGCTGGGTCGGACAGGTGCGCGGCCGTGTCGTCGCCGGGCGCGCACGCTTGACCGCCGCACTGGAGGGGCTCGGGCTCGAGCATACCCGCTCGGTGGCCGACTTCGTGTTCTTCCGTAGCCCGATCCCGGCGGAGACGCTACGGCATGACCTGCTGCGGCGTGGCATCGTCGTGGCACGGCCGTTCCCGCCGCTGGACGGGTGGATCCGGATCAGTGTCGGAACGGAGGAGGAAGTCACGCACACGATCGCGGCACTGCGCGATGCCCTCAAGGCCCGGGGCGCCGGCTCGGGATGAGGGACGCGGGATGAGGCGCATGAAGCTGAGGCGAGCTCGATGGCTCGCTGCGGCATGCTCGCGACCGCGGCGCCTCGCAACACTGCTCGGCGTGACCCTGTCATGTGCCGCCTCGGCGGTCGCGGCCGCCGAGCCGCTGGACGTCACGGTCGGCTATCAGACCAATGTCACGCCGGCGCAGGCCGCCATCCACGAGCATGCCTACGAGCACGCGTCCGGCGCCAGGATCGACTGGCGCAAGTTCGACAGCGGATCGGACGTCGTCGCCGCCATGGCGTCGGGCGACGTGCAGATCGGGTATGCAGGATCAAGCCCGACGACGACCGCGTTCACCAGGCACCTGCCGCTCGAGCTGTTCTACGTCGCGCAATTCATCGGAGCCGACGAGGCGCTCGTCGTCCGCAACGGCAGCGGGATCGGCACGCCAGCCGCTCTCGCCGGCAGGACGATCGCGACGCCGTTCATATCGACGTCGCACTATGCCCTGCTCGCGGCGTTGCGGCACTAGTGTGTCGATCGAAGAACCGTCCAGATCCTCAACCTGCGGCCTCCCGAGATCATCGCCGCGTGGCTGCGCGGCGATATCGACGGCGCCTATGTCTGGGATCCAGCACTCACCCGGATCAAGCCGACCGGCACGGTCCTCGCCACTTCGGCCGACGTCGCAAGATGGGACGCGCCGAGATTCGATGTCTGGCTGATACGCAACGACTTCGCGGCGGCCCATCCCGACTTCGTGGCGAAGTTCGCGCAGGTCACGTCGGATTACGAGCTAGCCTACCGGTTACATCCCGAGAGCTTCCTGGCGACCGGCACGCACGCCGCGTCGATCGCCGGGATCACCGGCGTGGCCGTCCGCGATGTTCCGATGCAGCTGACCGAAGGCTCATGGCCGACGGCCGACCAACTCGCGACGCCGGCCATGCTCGATGGCGGACTCGCAAACCAGCTGGCGGCGACCGCCGACTTCCTGAGAGAACAGGGCAGGATCTCTGCGGTGCTGCCCAGCTATGCTTCCAACGTCACCGCCGAGTTCGTCAAGCAGGTCGCGGCGCCGCGATGAGCGCGCAGCACGGGGCGGAGCCGCTCCTCGAAGCCGACGCCGTAGGCTGCTCGCCGATCCGGCAGGCGGGACAAGGAGACCGGCCTGGTTCTCGATCCTGTCTCGCTGGCGATCCGCGCAGGCGAGTTCGTCGTCGCGATCGGACGATCCGGCTGCGGACCGGCCGCACCTTCTTCATGATCACGTACGGCATCGACGAAGCGGTCTTCCTGGCGACCCGCCTCGTCGTGATGTCGCCGAGCCCCGGCCGCGTGGTCGCCGTGCATGACCTGCCGTTCTCCCGGCGCTATGCGACCGGCCAGAAGGTACAGGCGATCAAGGCCGACCCTGAATTCTTTGCCGTTCACGAACGGGTGAAGACCTTGATCACCGAGGCTCATCAGGCCGATCAGCAGGGACCGGCGCAACGTCATCTTCAGCTCCCACGATATCTACGACAGAGTCGTACTAATCCGCTACCACCGTGCTACGTCTTTATTCAGAGCAATCTTCTTGGTTCCCTGCCCGATGTCGACCTACTTGGCCGAGGCAGGCACGCCATCCGGAACGCTGCAGAGGCAGCGGCCTACAAAATCGGACGTACGCATACGGCTCGCCTCCTGCGCGAGCCTGCAGAGGAAGACTGGTATGGCGCGTGTCTTCATCACCGGGTCATCGGACGGGCTGGGTCGGATGGCGGCTCGGCTCCTGATCGAGCAGGGGCACCAGGTGGTGCTGCATGCCCGGAACGAGGCCCGCAGGGATGACGCGATGGCTGCCGTACCCCGCGCCGAGGCGGTCGTCGTGGGGGATCTCGCGAGCATCGCCCAGACCCGCGGCGTGGCGGACCAGGTCAATGCCCTCGGCAGCTTCGACGCGGTGATCCACAATGCCGCGGTAGGATTTCGGGAGCGCCGACGGATCGAGACGGAGGATGGTCTGGCGCACGTGTTCGCCGTCAACACGCTGGCACCTTATCTGCTGACGGCGCTGATCCAACGGCCGAAGCGATTGATCTACGTCAGCTCCGAACTGCACCGGCGCGGCGATGCGAGCCTCATCGACCTGAACTGGGAGACCCGGCCCTGGCGCGGAAACCAGGCCTATTCCGATACCAAGCTTCACGACGTGCTGCTGGCTCTTGCCGTTGCCCGGCGATGGCCGAGCGTGCGCAGCAACGCACTGGAGCCGGGTTGGGTGGCCACGAAGATGGGCGGTTCACACGCTACCGGCGACCTGGACGCGGCCCATCGAACCCAGGCCTGGCTGGCCACCGGCGACGATCCAACGACGGAGATGACAGGCAACTACTTCTTCCACATGAAGCTCCGCAAGCCGAGCGGCGTCGTGCACGACGCGGCGCGTCAAGACATGCTTCTGGCGGCCTGTGCCCGCCTCAGCGGCGTCGTGCTTCCCGATCCATGAGCCTCTGTCGCAGCACTGGTCGGATCCCGATCTCGCCACCGACTGATCACGACCGATATCGTGTTTAACCCAATCTTCATCAGACGCGAGCAGGGTGGTACCGGCGTTCGAACCACGGGATCTCGGTGTGCTGAATCTGCGAGCATTTCAGATGCTGGCTCTTCTAGGCATTCTAGCCTCCGTTGCGCTCGTCTTCGGGTTGGTCCTGCTCACGAGGCATATGGACACGATGGAGCAGGAGCGCGATTTCAGGCTCGTGTCGTCTCAGCTGAAAACGAGCCTAGATTCATCTCTGCTGAGTATAGCGAGCGTCGCCAAATCCGATGAAGCGATCCGGCACCTTGATCACGCCCGTGATACAGAATGGGGGAACCAGGCTTTCCCCGAACCGGCGTCCAGTCAGGTCTGGGTCTATACGGTATCCTTCGACGACTCGATCATCTCCGGCCTCCACGGGGCAGGACCGCAGAGGCTAAGCAGCTTTGCGTTCGAACAAAGTCTGCCCAAGTGGGTCGCCAGCTTCCGGCACGATCGGTGGGGCGAGGCCTCTTCGACGACCGTGGCGCAGGAAGAGCGCCCGGTCCGGACCCTGCTATGGTCGCGTTCTAGGCTCTATCTTCTTATTGCGACTGCATTTTCACCCAACACGCCCGGCTTGCGGCTGATACATCCTCGGCCGCCTCTTCTCATGCTCATCATCCCTATGGACATCTACCTGCAAAGCAATCTTGCAGGTGCAGACTTCTACAATTTCAGGATTGCCCTAAGTTCTCCGCGTGGAGCTGTCGCCGGAGCGCCTCTGAGTGACGCCGCAGGGCACATCGTCGCCAGCGTCGAGTGGGATCCAGCGACACCCGGCAGAGAGCTGCGACGTCTGCTATTGGCACCGCTTCTCCTGCTCGTAGGTGCGTTCGCAGCCCTGGTCCACTATACCTATCGCCGGGGCACCGTGGCGGCACGAGAGCTCGTGGCGAGCGAAGCCCGTGCGCACTATCTGGCATTCCATGACGAGCTAACGGAGCTTGCCAATCGCCGCCACTTCATCGCGGAGCTCGAACGGGCAGTTGCTTCGGCATCAGGAGGCCACCCGCCGCTCTCAGTGCTGCTCGTAGACCTGGATCGCTTCAAGGTTGTGAACGATACTTACGGACATCAGTGCGGTGATGAGCTTATCCGTGTGGTCGGACGTCGGCTCAGGAACATCTGCACCGTGAGCGACTTGTGCGCCCGGCTGGGCGGCGACGAGTTCGTAATCCTGACACGCGGTCGAAGCAAAGCCGAAGCGATCGGTCTTGCAGAACTCATCGTGGAGTCTCTCTCGGAGCCGGTTCAGCTTTCGGCCGCGACGATCACGGTGGGAGGATCAGTCGGCATAAGCATGTTCCGTGGAACCGGCAACGGAGAGAGGCTCATGCGTGAGGCCGATCTGGCTCTATACCGCGTCAAGGCCCGCAGAAGTAAGAGCGCCGCCTGCTTCTTTCACGACAATTTTCTTGAACAGGTCTAGTCGAGAAGTCCTTCTGCGAACCCATGAAAAACTAAGCGGCTTGAAGTTGCGCTCCCGATCCGCACAGGCGATCTCGATGCTTGAACGCCTTCTGCCGCATGATCTGCCTGCCGGTCAGCTGCGCGGCGCCGGTCTGCGCAGCAAAACCAGAGCGAGAAGACACGCCATCAGGGTCACGCCGATGATCCCGAAGGCATCGGCATAGGACATGATCGTCGCCTGCTGTCGGACCTGTAGGGTAATCCTCGCTACGGCGCGCAGACGCGCGACGGCGACGTCCACCGGCTGGCCTCTCAATGCCAGTGTCGCTACTCGCTGCTGCACCATCAGGTCGTTCGCACTCAGTCGCTCGGCGATCATCGAGAAGTGAAAATGCTCCCGTCGCTCGACGACGGTCGAGATCATCGCGATGCACAGCGAGCCACCGAGGTTGCGCATCATCGACGACAACGCCGCCGCGTCCGCGGTGTCACGCGGCGGCAGTCCCGCGGTCGCCAGCTGCGACAGCGGCACCGCGAACAGCGGCTGACCGATGGCGCGCAGCACCTGCGGCAGGATCAGCTGCTGCATGCCGACATCCTGCGTCAACGCGGTGTTGATGAAGCAGCTGGCCACGAACAGCAGCGTCCCGGTCGCGACCAGCAGCCTCGGGTCGAACCGCCGCATGAGGCGCGGCATCAGCGGAAAGATCGCCAGCTGCGGCAACCCACTCCACATCACCACCTCGCCGATCTGCTCGGGGTTGTAGCCCTGGATCTGCGCGCAGTACAGCGGGATGATATACACCGAACCGAGCGAGACGGCGCCGAATACGGTCATCAGCAGGCACGCACTTCCGACCGATCGGTTGCCCAGCAGCCGCAGGTTGATCAAGGGCCCACGTGTCGTCAGCTCGCGCGCGACGAAGCCGACGATGCCGAGGGCGGCCAAGACGCTCAGCGTCTGGATCAGGTCGGAGCCGAACCATGTCTCGCGCTGGCCCTCCTCGAGCACCACCGTCAGCGAGGACAGCCCGGCTGCCATCAGCACGATCCCGGTCCAGTCTCCCCGTTTGAGCTCGCGCCAATGCGCCGGTGCCGGATCGAGCGCGCCGGCGAACATCACCAGCGTCACCGTGCCGGGCAGCAGGTTGATGTAGAACAGGTAGTGCCAGGACAGGTTGTCGGTCAGCCAGCCGCCGAGCGTCGGCCCGAGTGCCGGCGCCAGCGTCGCGGTCAGACCGAAGATGGAGATGCCGATCGGCTGCTGCGTGCGCGGCAGCCGGGTCCGCAGGATGGTGACCGCGGTCGGGATCAGCACCCCGCCGCAGAACCCCTGGCCGCAGCGGCTCAGGATCAGCGTCATCAGGCTGTCGGACCAGGCGCAGCACAGCGAGAACACCAGGAACAGCAGCGAGTTGGCGATCAGGTAGCGCTTCAGCCCGACCACCTGGCCGAGCCACCCCGTCAGCGGGATGGTGATGATCTCGGCGATCAGATACGCCGTGGAGATCCAGCTGCCCTGCGAGGGCGACGCGCCGACCGCGCCCTCGATGTTGGCGAGCGACGCATTGGTGATCTGGATGTCGAGGATCGCCATGAAGGCGGCGAGCATCGCGCTCACCACGGCGGCCCAGTCGCGGGGCGAGGCGCGCACGACCGTAGGCGTAGGCGTCACTCGGTCCGCGTCTGGCCCGCGTCCCGCGTGTCCACGCTGACCTCGACGGAGAGACCGGCGCGAAGCCTGCGCAGCGCGTGCTCGCTGTCCTCGAGCCTTATCCGCACCGGGACCCTCTGCTCGATCTTGGTGAAGTTGCCGGTGGCGTTCTCCGAGGGCAGCAGCGCGAACTGCGAGCCGGTGCCGGGGGAGAAACCGTCGACCTCGCCGTGGAACACGTGGCCGGCATCGGCATCGGCCGTCACCGAGACCGGCTGGCCAGGCTGCATCCGGCCGAGCTGCGTCTCCTTGAAGTTGGCGGTGACGTAGAGCCCGCGGCCCATCGGCACGATCGTGAGCAGGCCAAGGCCCGGCTGGACGTAGTTGCCGATCCGTGCGCTGCGGTCGCCGACCACGCCGTCGAGCGGTGCCCGCAGCACGGTGTCGTCGAGGTTGATCCGCGCCCGGTCCACGTCCGCGGCGGCCTTCGCCATCGCGCCGATGGCATACGCACCGGCCGCCTCCAGCGTCTGGATCTTGGCGCGCGCGACCTCCAGCGCAGCGGTCGCGTGGCGGAGGTCGGCGGCGTCCTCATCGAGTTCCGCTTCCGTGCGCTGCTGGACCTCCCTGCTGCCGACACCGCTCGCGGACAGGGTGGCAGCGCGCTGCCGCTCGAGTGCCGCGAACCGCAGCTTGGCCCGGTCGCCGTCGACGTCCGCCTGCGCCTGGGCGATCGCCTCCTGCTGCTCCGCGACCTGGCTCTCGGTCGCCTTCAGCGATGCGCGGCCCTCGGCGACCTCGGCCTGGGCCTGCGCCAGGGCCGCGCGATAGTCTCGATCGTCGATCCGGGCGAGCACGTCGCCCGCCTTGACCTCCTGGTCGTCGCGAACCGGCACCGCGGCGAGATATCCGGCGATCCGCGGCGCGAGCGTCACCGCGTCGGCGCTCACGTAGGCGTCCTCCGTGGTTTCGAAGAATCGGCCCACGCTGTACCAGTGCCAGCCATACGTGGCGCCTGCCACCAGCACGGCCAGGACCGCCAGGGGCAGCAGCGCGCGACGCAGCCCGCCGCGGACCTTGCCCAGCGAAGGCGGCGGACTGAACGCCGCCGCGGAAGCTCCGCCCGGATCCTTCGTCGTCGAGGACATGCCGCTTCCACCTGGAAAACTTTACCGTTCCGTTCTATTAAGGCGGATGTCCGAATCCGTGCAAGCCGAACTGAAGCGACGCCCCGCCACCGGCGGCCGTCCGACCCGCGAGCAGGCAGCCGGGCGCGATCGGAGGATCCTGTCCACGGCGGCCGGCATGTTCGAGAGCCGCGGCTTCGAGGGCACGACGATCGACGCGCTCGCCGAAGCCGCCGGCGTCGGCAAGCCGACCGTCTACGCCCGGTTCAAGGACAAGCACGAGCTGTTCGCGTCCGTCTTCCGGATGCGTGTCGACACCGTCCTGGCT
>CAXTOE010000025.1:7453-10443 GCA_964245685.1 uncultured Acetobacteraceae bacterium
GTCCTGGCTCCCCTGGCGGCGGAGGCGAGGTCGGCGGCACAGGACAGCCGACGGGCCGATCTCGCGAAGGTCTTGGGCACCGTCGGCAGGCTGCTGCTGCAGCGATCACTGCAGCCGGAAGCGATCGCCTTCAACCGGGTCATCGTCGGCGAAGCGCAGCGCTTTCCAGAGCTCGCACGCCTGACGCACGAGGAGGGTTGGCTGCGCTGCGTGACGATCATCGCGGACCTGCTTCGCACTTATGAGAAAGCCGGCGAGATCGATTTGGGCGATCCTGCCGAGGAGACAGCCGACCTGTTTCTCTCTCTCGTGCTGGGCCGGCAGCAGCGTTCGGTGATGCTCGGCATCACCGCGCCCGACGCGGATCTGATCGCCCGACGCGTGTCGCAGTGCGTCGACATGTTCTTGTATGGCGTGGCGAGGCGGACGACAGCATCAACGTAGGGGCTGCACCGCCTCGATGCAGGCAGCCGGAGCGTCCTGCCCGACGCTTCGAAAGGTCTCGAACGGGAACAGCTCGGCCTCCGCGCGGCCTCGACGGCCGAGATCGGAAACTCATGGCATTCAGCGATCAGAGGACGATGTGCACGTCGCGCGAATCGATGCGGCAAACACGATAATCGTCGATCTCGCTGACGTGCGCACGGACCACACGCGGCTTCGGAACCGTCCGCGTCCGGGTGCCGTTGGCCAACCTGCGCGATGAGAAGCGCCAAGAGAGGTGACGATATGGCTGATCAAGAACTCAAGATCCTGGTTGCACAGGGATTGCAGGCGCTGAGAGCAGGGAGCGAGGTGGCGAAGAAGGCTACGAGCGAAATCCAGAACGACGCGAGTCATCCTGAGCTAAAAGCCGCACTGCAGGCGGCCAACAAGACGGCGGAGCAGTGGGCGCAACGCATCGCGCAGGCAGTGCAGGAAACCGGAAGCGCGGAGGATGTCGGTAATCCTATCCTCGACGCGCATTTCGACGTCAGCAAGAAGATCCGGCAGAAGGCGCCGGACGCGATGAGCCGCGACCTCGGGATCATTGCCGCAGGTCAGCTCGCTCTGCATTACTGGATCGCCTCGTTCGGAACTCTTTCCAGCTACGCGGCGCAGCTCAACTTGACGCAGACTGAGCAGGGCCTGCGGACCTCGCTCGAAGAGGCCAAGCAGGAGGATCTGCAGCATACGGCACTCGCCGGGAAGATGCTGGAAGCGACCGTATAGCTCAAGCAGCTTTCATCTAGATGTGTATCTGCCTGCCGAGCCGCGATCCAACTAGAACCAGCTGATGCATAGCGTGCGCATCTCGTCATCCGCCCGGACGGCGAACGCGCAGCGGAATGACAGATGTGCCTGACGCGTGAGCCATCGCTGCGGCGATGGCGTGGGCGAGTCCGTTCTGCGTGAACGGCTTGTTCAAGTGGGGCACATCGAGATTGGTTCCTGACTGTACTTCGGCATATCCGCTGACGAGCAGTACTGGCATGCCGGCATGCCGGGCGCGAACGGCTTCGGCCAGTTGCAGTCCCGTCATGCCCGGCATGGCTTGGTCGGTCACCAGGATATCCGGCAACGGCCCGTCGTGCAGTGCCGTCAAGGCCTCGCGCGCGGAACCCACCTGCAGCACGGTGTGGCCCAGATCCTCCAGCATGATGGCGGTGTTGGCCAGGACCAGCGGGTCGTCATCCACCGCCAGCACGCGGATGGGCCTGGTGGCGCGGATCGCGATCGGCTTCGCCGCGTCCGGCTTGAACTTGTCGGCCAGCGACGGTGTTGCAGGCTGGATCGCCGGCAACCACAACTCCGCAGTGGTACCGAACCCCGGTTCGCTACGGAGCACAAGACGGCCGCCCGACTGCTCGGCCAGGCCGTGCGCCATCGACAGACCCAGACCGGTTCCCTTGCCGATCCCCTTGGTCGTGAAGAACGGCTCCGTGGCGCGGGCCAGTGTCGCGGCGTCCATGCCGATGCCGGTATCGATCACCGACAGGCAGACGTAGTCGCGCATCGGCAGCCCGTCCAATCTCTGCCGACGCGACATCCCGACTCTCTCTTCGACCGCCGAGATCGTCAGACGTCCGCCATCCGGCATCGCGTCGCGCGCGTTCACGGCCAGGTTCAGCAGCGCCAGCTCCAACTGGTGGGCGTCGACATGCGCAGGGAAAAGTTGAAGCGGAAACTGCGTGTCGATCCGCACGACGGGGCCCAGCGACCGCTGCAACAGCTCCGCCATGCCGCGCACTAGTTCAGGCAGATCGACCGCCTCGGGTTCCAGCGCCTGGCGGCGAGCGAACGCCAGCATGCGCTGCGTCAGCGAGGCGCCGCGTTGCGCACCCTGCATGGCGCCATCCAGGAAGCGCAGCACCTTCGGATCCTCAGGCAGCCGCTTTCGCAACATTTCCAGATTGCCCATGATCACGGAAAGCAAGTTGTTGAAGTCGTGGGCGACGCCGCCGGTCAGCTGCCCCACGGCCTCCATCTTCTGCACCTGGCGCAGAACATCTTCGGCACGCTTGCGGTCGGTCACGTTGGCGAGGCCACCCGACGCGCGGATGAAGCGCCCGTCCGGATCGCGCTCGACGCGGATGGACGCCAGCACGTCCAGGACGTCGCCGCTCTTCGGCGAGACGCGATATTCGACCTCCAGAATCTCGCCCCGCTCCATCAGTATCGGCCAATCGACCTGCACCGCCTGCCGGGCTGAAGCCTCGGTCAGGAAGTTGATGAAGGGCCGGCCGATCACGTCTGGGCGGACATAGCCCATCAGGTCGAGCCACGCGTCGGTCACGTCCTCGATCCAGCCATCCTGGTTGAGCGAATAGAGCGGCAGCGGCGTGCGCTGATACAGCGACCGGAAGCGCTCCTCGCTCCGGCGCAGCGCAACCGCCTCGCGTTCCGCCAGCACCGCGAAGCGCCGGTCGAACATCGCGGCGATCAGCGACAGCGACAGGATGCCGAGCGTGGAGACCGCAACCGCCAAGGCAAGGGTCGCCTGCGTGATG
>CAXTOE010000025.1:10453-15625 GCA_964245685.1 uncultured Acetobacteraceae bacterium
TCGCGCGGTCATGCGCCATGCCGAGGCCGGCCTGCGCGGTGAAGACCGCGCCGCGCATCGCCGCGTAGTGCATGCCCGACACCGCGATCCCCATGGCGATGGCGGAGATGAGCCGCACGCCGGTCTGGCTCGCGCGAACCGACAACCAGAGCGCGACGGTAGCCGCGCCGATCGCGATCAGTGCCGAGACCGACACCCAGATCCGGTCATAGCGAAGATCGGCCCGCATCTGCATCGCCGCCATGCCGAGATAGTGCATGGCCGTGATGCCCAGCCCCATGAACAACCCGCTGGCGAGCAGGAGCGGCGTCGATGCCCGGGCTCGGCCGATCGCGAAGAAGCTGAGCCCGGTGACCAGGACCGGGATCGCGAGCGACAGCAAGGTGAGGCCGAGGTCGTACGTGATCTCCATGCTCGGCATGCTGAACGCGAGCATTCCGACGAAGTGCATCGCCCAGATGCCGCCGCCCATCGCCAGCGCCGCCATGGCAAGCCAGATATGCCGCACCCATCCCGAGGAAGCCCGTACCCGGCTGGCCAGATCGAGCGCCGTGTAGGATGCAGCGATCGCGATCACGATCGACAGCAGAACCAGGACCCTGTCATGCGTGCCGGTGACAATCATGCTGGAACCCTGTCACCCCCGATCACCCCTGCACAGGTGATTTTGTAATCGTATCAGAAACATGGCTTCTGCGGCCAGCCCCGCGCTCTGCCTGGACAGAAGGCCTCGCTACCAGCCCAGCCAGCGTCTCCCGCGCGACAACAGGCTTCAGGCCGAAAGCATCGACAGCGCCCGTTCGCAGGCGAAAGCGATGGTTCCCGGCGCCTCCAGCGGAACCAGATGACCCACCTTGGGCACGATGGTGAAGATCGTCTGCGGCAGGAGACGCAAGAGGGCCGGACGCAGCACCGCCTCACGCTCGACCTGGTCATCCTCGCCGATCAGCACGCTCACCGGCAGCGTGAGGCCGTCCAGTCCGGCGCTGACATCCTGCGTCATGCCGCGGTCGGGCCAGGCCCGCTTGGCCTCCGGCTCCCCACGAAGCGTGTCGGCGATGACCTGCTCGCGAAGCGCATGCGGCAGCGGCGAGCCGGCCAGCACGGCGAGCGCCTGCTGGACACCCTCCCGCGATTGGTAGGACGCCAGCATACCGGCGCGAACCTCGTCCGGCACCTGCATCGGCGTCGGTGGCGCCGGCGCCACCAGCACTAGGCCTTCGAGGCCGGCAGGCCGGCGACCGGCGAGGATCTGCGCGACCTTGCCGCCCATCGAGTGGCCGACGACGACGAAGCGCTGAACCGCGAGCGCCTCTGCCACCGCCGGCACGTCGTCGGCGAGAGCGTCGAGATCGTAGTGGCCGTCGACCGCGACCGAGCCGCCCCAGCCGCGCTGGTTCAGGGCGATGCCGCGAACCGACGGCGGGAGACACGCGATCACGGCGTCCCAGGTGCGCGCCGAGCCGCCCCAGTAGTGGAGAAAGATCAGGGCGAGCTCACCGACACCCGTGTCCTTCGCGGTGAGCTTCGCCCCCTTCGTCTCGATCGTGCGCAGCGTCATCTGCCGACCTCCGTTCCGCTCGTCAGGAAACAGCCAAGGGCTCTGCCCTTGACCCGCTGGGGCCGGCGGCCCCAGGCCCCGTCCCTGGACGATTTTGGATGTCCGGTCTTTGATGGGGTCAAGGGGCCGATCCGCCCTACGGCTTGATCCAGACGGTTTGCGCGTTGACGAACTCGCGGATGCCGAAATGCGACAGCTCGCGGCCATAGCCACTCTTCTTGACGCCGCCGACCGGCGTGCGCGGGTCCGACGCGGTGTAGCCGTTGATGAACACCCCGCCGGTCTCGAGCCGCCGGGCGATCTCGCGGCCCCGCGCGAGATCGCTCGTCCAGAGGTTGCCGCTCAGGCCGAACGCACTGTCGTTGGCCAGGCGGAGCGCGTCGTCGGCGTCGTCGGCGACGATCATCGCCGCGACCGGTCCGAAGGTCTCCTCGTCGAACGCCGCCATGCCGGGCCTCACCTGCGAGAGCACGGTCGGCGCGTAGAAGTAGCCGGGACCCTCGATCGCATGTCCACCCAGGAGCGGCCGCGCGCCCTGCTCGATCGACCGGCGCACCTGCTGGTCCAGCCCCTCGCGCAGGTCCTCGCGCGCGATCGGGCCGATCCTGGTGTCCTCGCGCATCGGGTCGCCGACGACGATGCCGCGCGCCGCCTGCACGAACGCCTCGATGAAGCGCGCGGCGATCGGCGCCTCCAGGATGAAGCGCTTGGCGGCGAGGCAGACCTGGCCCGCATTCTGGAAGCGGGCGGTGATGGCGGTGGCGACCGCGCGGTCGAGATCGGCGTCGGCGAGTACGATGTAGGGGTCCGACCCACCCAGCTCCAGCAGCGACTTCTTGATCAGCCGGCCCGCCTGCGCCGCCACCGTCGAGCCCGCCCGCACGCTGCCGGTCAGGGTGACGGCGGCGATTCGGTCGTCGGCGAGCACCGCCTCGACCGCCCCGGCCTCGACGTTGATCACCCCGAATGCGCCCTTCGGGGTGCCGCTCGCCTCGAACGCCTGCTGCAGCGCGTAGGCGCAACCCATGACGTTGGGTGCGTGCTTGAGCAGGAAGCCGTTGCCGGCCAGCATGATCGGCACCGCGGCGCGCATCGCCTGCCAGAGCGGGAAATTCCACGGCATGATGCCGAGCACGGTGCCTAGCGGCAGGTAGGAGACGTAGACCTCGGCGTCGTCGACCGGCGCCCGCTCGTCGGCGATCAGCGCCGGACCGTGCTCGGCGAACCAGGCAGCGAGGGTGGCGCATTTGCGCACCTCGGCGCGCGCCTCGCCGATCGTCTTGCCCATCTCCGACGTGATCAGCACGGCGAAGCGCTCGATCTCCGCCAGCAGCCGTTCGGAGAGTCGCGCCAGCGTCCGCGCACGCTCGCCAACCGGCGTGCGACGCCAGCCCTCGAACCCGGACCGCGCCTGCGCCAGCAGCGTCTCGATCCCTGCTGCGTCGTCGATCGGATAGCGGGCGATCACGGCCCCGGTCGCGGGATTGCGCGACGCGACCGTCTGAGGCTGCTCGGCGTGGCTCATCGGTTCGGCTCCGGGTGGGGAGGGATGCTGGTCAGGCGGCCTCGGCGGTGATCGCCTCGCCGAGCGTGGTCACGATGCGGTCGATGTGCGCGCTCTCCAGGATCAGCGGCGGCGACAGGGCGATGATGTCGCCGGTGGTGCGGATCAGCAGGCCCGCCTCGAAGCAGCGCTGCATGATGCGGCCGGCGCGGTCGGCCGGCTTGCCGTGCCGCGGCTGCAGCTCGATGCCCGCGATCAGCCCGGCATTGCGTATGTCGGTGACGTTCGGACGCGCGCGCAGCGTGTGCACCGCCGCCTCCCATTCCGGCTCGATCGCCCGCGCCCGCGCCGGCAGCGCCTCGTCGCGGTGGATGTCCATCGTGGCGATGGCGGCGGCGCAGGCGAGCGGATGGCCGGAATAGGTGTAGCCGTGGAACAGCTCGATGCCCGGAGCCGCGGACTCCACGATCGTGTCGTAGATCGCCTGCGACACCGCGACCGCGCCCATCGGCACCGCGGCGTTGGTCAACCCCTTGGCCATGGTGAGGATGTCCGGGATGACACCGTAGGCCTCCGAGCCGAAGTTGGCGCCCATGCGGCCGAAGCCGGTGATCACCTCGTCGAAGATCAGCAGGATGCCGTGCCGGTCGCAGATCGCGCGCAGCCGCTCCAGGTAGCCGCGCGGCGGCACCAGCACGCCGGTGGAGCCGGCGACCGGCTCGACCATCACCGCAGCGATGGTGTCTGCACCGTGCAGGGCGACCAGGTCCTCGAGCGCCTCGGCGCGTTCGGCGCCGTGCGCCGGGCTGCCCCTGCTGAAGCGGTTCCACTCCGGCAGGTGGGTGTGCGGCAGGTGGTCGACCTGGCCGAGCAGCGGGCCGAACTGCTTCTTGTTGGCGCCGATGCCGCCAACCGAGAGGCCGCCGAAGTTGATGCCGTGATAGCCGCGCTCGCGGCCGATCAGCTTGATGCGCTGCGCCTCGCCGCGCGCGCGGTGGTAGGCGAGCGCGATCTTGAGCGCGGTGTCCGCACTTTCCGAGCCCGAGTTGGTGAAGAAGATGCGATCGAGGCCGTCGGGGGTGATCTGCGCCAGGCGCGAGGCGGCCTGGAACATCAGCGGGTGGCCCATCTGGAACGACGGCGCGAAATCCAGCACCGCGGCGGTGCGCTGGATCGCCTCGATCACCTGGCGGCGGCCGTGCCCAGCATTGACGCACCACAGGCCGGCGGTCGCGTCCAGCACCTCCCGGCCCTCTGGGGTGTAGTACATCATGCCCTCAGCGCGGGCGAGCAGGCGCGGCGCCTGCTTGAAGGCGCGGTTGGCGGTGAACGGCATCCACAGCGCGTCGAGGTCGTTGGTGGATGTGTCCATGATCGGCGATCTCCACGCTGCCGCACAGGACATACACGATATCGCCGCCGGTCAGGGATGGCTTCGCGGCGGTCGCGGCCAGCGCCGCGCCACCGGCAGCCGCTCCGGTCCGGCCCAGACCCGCATCGCCCCGAGCACGATCGCGAGGTTGAGCAGCAGGCCGACCAGACCTGGGTTGATCCCGGCGAGCGGCAGCCCCGCGCCGTGCAGCAGCACCGCCACCGTGTCGCCCGCCAGCAGCCCCGCGATGATCGAGGCCGGCCGCGCGCGGCGCAGGAACAGGATCGCCAGCATCCCCGGCAGCGACTGGGTGACGCCGAAATAGAACAGGTTGTTGATGCTGACCATCAGCTGGTGCGAGCCGGCGGCGCCGGCGATCGACGCCGCCAGGTAGAGCGCCATCACCAGCTTCGACCAGCGACGCTGCTGGTCGTCGTCGAGGCCCGGCACCAGGTTGCGCGAGACCAGCGGCCCCAGCGCCAGGCAGATCCCCGACAGCACCACCAGCGCCGACAGCGCGGCGGCGGCCATCACCAGCCCCGACGCCCAGCCCGGCAGCAGCGCGCGCGCCGCCGCGAGGAACACGTCGTTCGGCGAGGCGAGGCGCAGCGCGTGGCCGCGCGCGTAGTACGCCACCACCACCAGGAACGGGAACATCAGCATGTAGAGCGGCATCAATACCTGCGCCCGCCGAATGGTGGCGACCGAGCGCGCGGTGAACACGCTGGCGCAGGT
>CAXTOE010000026.1:0-620 GCA_964245685.1 uncultured Acetobacteraceae bacterium
ATGTCGAACTCGCGGTCGATCGGACGGTCGAGCACGTCCCCCAGCTCCTTGCGGTTCGGCTTCACCGCGTCCGGATGCGCCTCCAGCCCCGCCGCCAGCGGTCGGCCGGAGGTGTCGAGCATCACCTTGGCGCCCCCCGCCCGTGCCGCCTCGACCAGGCGCGGCACCAGCTCCGGTCGGCAGCCGAGCGGCAGGCTGCCGCCGATCACCACCCAGCGGCAGCTTCGCGCCGCCTCCGCCACGCCCTGGATCAGCCGCAGCTCGTCCTCGGCGCGAACCGTGAAGCCGGTCGCGTTCAGGTCGGTCACCCGTACCGCCTCTTCCTCGACCAGCTTGACATTGGTGCGCGTGGCGCCCGGCACTAAGATGCAGCGATCCTCGACCCGGCTGTCGCGGAACAGCTGGCGGAACGGCTCGGCGTTGACCTCGCCGACGAAGCCGGTCGCGATCACCGGCACCTCGTAGCCGGCCAGGAAGCACGCGACGTTGATCCCCTTGCCGCCGCAATCCAGCCTCTGCGCCCGCAGCCGTCCCACCTCGCCCAGTCGCAGGACCGGGATGAAGCAGGTCAGGTCGAAGGCCGGGTTCATCGTGACCGTGACGACGCCTCGGCGTATGCC
>CAXTOE010000026.1:630-9964 GCA_964245685.1 uncultured Acetobacteraceae bacterium
TGAAGATCCTCTGGATGCCCTCGACAGGTCCCGGAGTAGAGGGGGAATCACGACGCAAGCCAAGTCGCGGTCGTCAGTCCTCGGGCGTGCCCGCGAGCCAGCTGGTTTCCACCTGCCGGTTGCGCAGCAGCAGGGTCAAGCTGAGCGGCGCCGCGTCCGGCTGCATCCCGGGCAGGCCGTAGGCGCTGCGTCCGTTGGGCGTCGGCGCGCGACCGTAGAGGTCGGCGACCCGCTCGACGCCGGCTCCCGGCTTCGCGATCCGTGGGTCCAGCGTGAGGTCGACGTCCCGCCCCGGCACCGGGCAGCGCCTGCCCTCGCCGGGGACGGTGTCGAGCGCGATCGCGGTGACGGCGCGCGCGGCACTCGCCTCGGCATCGGCGATCACCCACAGCGTCGGCGCCGCCGGGTCCCGCGTCGGCCTCGCCGTGCGGGCCGGCACGTCGAGCCTGACGCAGAACCAGTACACGCTGTCGCCGGCGTCGCCCTGGTGCTCGATCGGGATCTCCAGGCGACGGCCGAGGGTAGCGATCGGGGTATGGCCCAGCAGCACCGACAGGCCGCCGATGCGGATCGGCGAGAGCGGCGCCATCCCGGCCGGCGGTGGCGGCGGCGGCGGCTCGGCGCGGATCATCTGCTGCAGGAACGGAGACGGGATCGCCCTGCCGAGGGCCGGCGATGCGCCCGATCCGACCACGAGCAGGGCCGCGACCAGCAGCGGCGCGCCGGGGCGGCGGCGTGGCCGCCCTGCCGTCGCGGATCGATGCGGCAGCAGGGCGAGCAGCAGCGCCGCCAGCAGCTGCAGCGCACAGAAGCCTGCCACCGCGCGCCAGCCGCCTGCCTCCCACAGCGCGCCGCCGACCAGGCTGAGCAGGCTGGACCCCAGGTAGTAGGCGAGAAGGTAGAGCGAGGCGGCGTGCGCCTTGTCGCCGCGGGCGAGCCGGCCGACGCCGCCGCTCGCTGCGGCGTGGCCGGCGAAGAAGCCGACGGTGAACAGTGCCAAGCCGGCGATGACGGTCGCCAGAGGCGCCAGCAGCGTCAGCAGCAGGCCGAGCAGCGCGCTGCACAGAGCCGCGACCAGCACGGGCTCGCGGCCGATGCGGTCGACCATCGTGCCGGCCATCGTCGAGGCGCCGGTGCCGAGCAGGTAGATCACGAACACGGCGCCGATCTCCGCCTGATCGAGCCCGTAGGGAGGCGCCAGCAGCCGGTAGCCGACGGCGTTGTAGAGGGTGACGAAGCTGCCCATCAGCAGGCCGCCGATCGCGAACAGCGCGCGCAGCGCCGGCGTGCGCAGGTGGCGCGTCCAGGCCTGCAGGTGGAAGCGCGGATCGAAGCCCGGCCGCCGCACGAAATTGCGCGAGGCGGGCAGCAGCAGAACGAAGCAGACGGCACTCGCCGCACCCAGCAGTCCGATCAAGGCGAGCGCGCCGCGCCAGCCCGACAGTCCGGCGGCGAGGCCGCTGAGCAGCCGCCCCGTCATGCCGCCGATCGCGGTGCCGCCGATATAGAGCCCCATCGCTAGGCCAAGGCTGTCCGGATGGATCTCCTCGGCGAGGTAGGTCATCGCGATCGCCGGCGCGCCGCCGAGCGCGAGGCCCTCGAAGGCGCGCAGCACCAGCAGCGTGTTCCAGCCAGGCGCCGCCGCGGCCAGCAGGTTGAGCAGGGCGGCGCTGCACAGCGAGGCGGTCATCAGAGACTTGCGGCCGACCGACTCCGAGATCGCGCCGGCCAGCAGGATCGCCGGGGCGAGCAGGCCGGTGGCCAGGGAGAGCGACAGAGCGCTGTGCGCGGCGTCGAGCCGGAACTGCCTGGAGAACAGCGGCAGCAGCGGCTGCACGCAGTAGAGCAGGGAGAAGGTGGCGTAGCCGGAGAGGAACAGCGCGATCGCGACCCGGCGGTATTGCGTGCTGCCGCGCTCGATCCAGTGCGGCGCGCTGGGCACCGCGGCGGTGCTCATCGCGACCCCGGCAAGATCCCGGGGGCACGAAACAGCGCCTGGTCGGAGTGAGAGGATTCGAACCTCCGGCCCCTGCGTCCCGAACACAGTGCTCTACCAGGCTGAGCTACACTCCGGCTGCAGGCGCGTATACAGGCGGTGCGGGTGTGCCGCAAGCCGGCGGCGGATCGCCTCCGCCGGGACCAGTGCGGCAGTCGGCGCCGAGACCGGCGGCCGCTGGCGCTAGAGCCGCGCGGCATCCGTGTCCCGCGCGGCGTCGCACTCCGGCAGCATGGCGCCGAGCTGCCGCAACGCCGCCTCGATGCTCGGCACCACGGTGAACAGCCGCCGTGCCGAAGCATCGGCGAAGCCGTCCTCGATCGCGCCCTCGAGCGCGGCCAGCAGCGGCCGCGCCCACCCTTCGATGTCGGCGATCAGGACAGGCTTGTCGTGCAGCCGCAGCTGGCGCCAGGTGATGATCTCGATCGCCTCGTCGAAGGTGCCGAGGCCGCCCGGCAGCACCAGGAACGCGTCGGCCTGGGAGAACATGCTCTGCTTGCGGCTGTGCATGGAATCCGTGACCGTGAGGTCGGCGACGCGCTCGTGCATCACCTCCCGCGTCGACAGGAAGTGCGGGATGATCCCGCTCACCATCCCGCCCGCCTCGATCGCGGCGTCCGCCAGCAGGCCCATCAGGCCGACCTTGCCGCCGCCGTAGATCAGCTTGATGCCGGCGCGCGCGAGTCCCGCTCCGGTGGCGCGTGCGGCGGTCGCATAAGCCGGATTGACACCGAAACGCGACCCGCAGAACACGGCGACGGAGGCGGGTTGCGGCATGGGGCTGAACTCTCCGGGCTGGATCATGCGGGGGAGCCTAGCGGTCCCGCGCCGATCATGCCATGCGGCACCCCGACGCGCGGCCGGCTCAGCGCGCGCTGCGCCGCAGCAGCCAGACGGTGATCGACACGCCGACGAGGCAGGCCGATGACGCGGCCAGGAACAGCGCGGCATAGCCGGCACGCTCGGCGATCAGCCCGAGCACCGGCCCGGAGAGGCCGAGCGAGACGTCGAGGAACACCGAGTAGGCGCCCAGTGCCGCGCCGCGATTCTCCGGACCGACCCGCCGGACCGCCACCACCCCGAGTGCCGGGAACACCAGGGCGAAGCCGGCGCCGGTCAGGGGGGCGCCGCACAGCGCCGCGCGCGCATCGTCCAAACGCCACAGGATCATCAGGCCGACGGCCTCGATCGCGAGCGAGACGATGGCGACGCGCATGCCGCCATGTCGGACGATCGCGCCGCCGAAGGCGAGCCGGGTCGCGATGAACACCAGCCCGAACAACGAGAGCGCACTGGCGGCGCCGATCCAGCCGCGCGTCGGCCAGCCATGCGCGGCGTAGAACAGGGTGATGAAGGCCGCGATCACGCCGAAGCGACCGAGCCGAGGCTCAGCACCGCGCCGTACGGCAGCACCCGGCCGAGGATGGCGAGGAACGCCAGACGCTCGCCCGGGACCGGCGCCACGGCCGGCCGCCGTGCCGCCAGCGCCAGGCCGACGCCGCCGAGCAGCACCGGCAGCAGGCCGAGCAGGGTGAAACCCTCCGCCGGGTTGCCGCGGTGGGCCAGGATCACGCCGAGCGGCGCACCGAGCGCGATCCCGCCATAGGAGGCCATGCCGTTCCACGAGATCACCTGCGCCGTGCGGGCCGGCCCGACCTGGCCGATCGCCCAGCCGATCGAGCCGGTGGCGGTCAGGCTCTCGGCGACCCCGAGCACCAGCCGGCTGGCGAGCAGCGTGAGCAGGGCGAGCGCGGGCCGGTCCGGCAGGGCGAGCGCCAGCCGGCCGGTGGCGACCAGCAGCAGCCCGGCGATCATGCAGCTCGCGAGGCCGATCATCACCGCCCGCTTCGGCCCGCGGCCGTCCATCAGGCGGCCGGCGGGAGCACGGCTGGCGAAGGTGGCGAAGTAGTGCAGCGACACCGCCAGCCCGGCGAGCACCGCGTCGTAGCCCAGCGAGTCGCGGGTGAAGCCGGGTATGACCGCGAGCGGCAGGCCGATGGTGAGGTAGCAGAGCAGGTTCAGGACGACGGTGGAGACGATCCGCGCGGTGGGCGAGGCGCGCAGGGCGCGGGAGAGTGGACGGAGCGAGAACACGGTCGCAGACACCGATCGGTTTCAATCTTGCGCCTCGACGGGCAAGCTCATGCCTGCTGCATGGAGCGTGAGCATGCCGGAAATCGTCACCCTGTCGAGCCGGATCGCCTACGAGAACCGATGGCTGCGCCTGCGCGAGGACATCATCCGCAGGCCGGACGGCTCCGACGGGCTGTACGGCGTGGTCGAGCGCAGCGACTTCGTGGTGATCGCGGCCCTCGGCACGTCGCCGGCTCCCTGGCTCGCGATGGTGGAACAATACCGCTACCCGATCCGGCAGCGGCTGTGGGAGCTGCCGATGGGCATGTGGGAACAGAGCCCGGACGCCATCCCGGAGAGCGTCGCCGCCGGCGAGCTGCGCGAGGAGACCGGGCTGGTCGCCACGCAGCTGCGCCACGTCGGCGTGCTGTTCCAGGGTGCCGGCTACTCCAACCAGAAGGGCCACGTGTTCCTGGCGACCGGGCTCGCGCAGCGCGAGCAGGCGCGCGAGAGCACCGAGCAGGACATGGTCAGCCGCCGGTTGCCGGTCGTCGAGGTCGAGGCGATGATCCGCGACGGACGCATCAGCTGCATGGTGACGATCGCAGCCGTCGGGATGCTGCGTCTGAAGGGGATGCTCTAGCATGCACGTGCCGACGCTCGACATGCGCAGGTTCGCCCACGACCGCGCGGCGTTCGTCTCCGAGCTGGGTGCCGCGTATCGCCGCTTCGGCTTCTGCTGCTTCAACCATCACCCGATCCCGCAGGACCGCATCGCGGCGGCGTACGCGGAGTTCGAACGCTTCTTCGCGCTGCCGGAGGCGGTCAAGCAGCGCTACGCGCGACCCGCGAGCGGGCGCGGCTATGTCGGCTTCAAGGTGGAGACGGCGCGCACCAGCACCGTGCCCGACCTCAAGGAGTTCTTCCATGTCGGCCGCGACGGCGCGCCGCCGGACGATCCGGTGCTGCGCCCCAACGTCTGGCCCGACGAGGTGCCGGGGTTCCGCGGCCAGGCGCTGGCGCTGTACGCGGCGATGGAGCGGGCCGGCGCCGTGGTGCTGTCGGCGATCGCCGAGGATCTCGGGCTGGCGGACGACTTCTTCGCTGCCCTGACCGACCACGGCAACTCGATTCTGCGCGCGCTGCACTACCCGCCGGTGCGGCCGGAGGACCTGCCGGCGGTGCGTGCGGAGGCGCACGAGGATATCAGCCTGATCACGCTGCTGGTCGGCGCCACCGCGTCCGGCCTGCAGGTGCTGACCCGGGACGGCGTCTGGCTGCCGATCGAGGCCGAACCTGGCAGCCTCGTGGTCAATGTCGGCGACATGCTGCAGCGCCTGACCAACCGCGTGTATCCCTCCACGACGCATCGTGTGGTGAACTCCGAAGAAGGGGCGGCGGGACGCGCGGCACCGGCGAGCCGCTACTCGATGCCGTTCTTCCTAGCGCCGAACATGCAGTACGAGATCCGCTCCCTGCCGGGATGCGTGGCCAGCGAAGGGTGCGACCATTTTCCCGAGCCGATCACCGCCCACGCCTACCTGCTGCAGCGCCTGCGCGAGATCAGGCTCGGCTGAGCCGGCGGCCGGCCGTGCGGCACGCCAAGGAGAGTTCCCGTGATGCAGGACAACGTCGACTTCGCCGTCATCGGCAGCGGGCCCGCCGGCCGTCGCGCCGCCGTCCAGGCGGCCAAGCTGGGCCGCTCGGTGCTGGTGATCGAGCGCGACAAGCGCGTCGGCGGCGTGTGCGTGCATACCGGCACCATCCCGTCCAAGACGCTGCGCGAGACCGTGCTCAACCTCACCGGCTTTCGCGAGCGCGGCTTCTACGGCCGCGGCTACCGCGCGCGCCACGACATCGCCGCCGCCGACCTGACCGAGCGTCTCGGCAAGACGCTCGGCTTCGAGGTCGACGGGCTCGAGCACCAGTTCAGCCGCAACCGGGTCGAGACCCTGCGCGGTGCGGCGCGCTTCGAGAGCCCGCACGAGATCGAGGTGCTGATGAACGCCGGCGAGTCGCGGCGTATCCACGCCGGCAAGGTGCTGATCGCGGTCGGCACGGTGACGCGCCGCCCCGAGGGGGTGCCGTTCGACGGCAGGATCGTGCTCGACAGCGACGAGATCATCGGGATCGACCACCTGCCGCGCAGCCTGACGGTGATCGGCGCCGGCGTGATCGGGGTCGAGTACGCGACCATCTTCAGCGCGCTCGACGTCAAGGTGACGCTGGTCGAGGGCCGCTCCAGCTTCCTCGACTTCATCGACCGGGAGATCGTCGAGGAGCTGGTGCACGAGCTGCGCGACCGCGGGGTTGCGCTGCGCACCGGCTCCAAGGTCGACAGCGTGTCGATCGAGAACGGCCAGGCGGTGGTGCGCCTCGATGGCGGCCGCGTGGTGCGCTCGGAGATGCTGCTGCACGCCGCCGGCCGCGTGGTCGCGGCCGACGGGCTGGGGCTGGAGGCGATCGGCATCGAGCCGGATCCGCGCGGCCGCATCGTCGTCGACGAGGCGACGCTGCAGACCCGCGTGCCCACCATCTACGCCGCCGGCGACGCCATCGGCTTCCCCAGCCTCGCCTCCACCTCGATGGAGCAGGGACGCATCGCCGCGTGCCACGCCTTCGGCCTCAAGCTGCCGCCGGCGCCGAAATTCTTCCCCTACGGGATCTACGCGGTGCCGGAGATCTCCACCGTCGGCATGACCGAGGAGCAGGTGCGCGAGAAGCGGATCCCGTACGAGTGCGGCATCGCGCGGCTGCGCGAGACCTCGCGCGGCCACATCATGGGGCTGCGTGGCGGCATGATGAAGATGATCTTCGCCACCGACGATCGCCGCCTGCTCGGGGTGCACATCATCGGCGAGGGCGCCACCGAGCTGGTGCATATCGGCCAGGCGGTGCTGAACCTGCACGGCACCATCGACTACTTCATCGAGAACACGTTCAACTACCCGACGCTGGCGGAAGCCTACAAGATCGCCGCACTCGACGCGTTCAACCGGATGTAGCGTAATATCAGATCGTGCCAAGCTGCTTCAGGTGAAATAAAAATCCGCTAAAGACGATACCGTCCGTAGATTCCCCGTGAAACTCCATTGAACGGGTGCCGCGAGCCACAACAATACGGCAGCGGCTTTTGGATCGTGAAGCGATGTTTGTTATAACCGAGCGCGCCTAGGACATGATCTGCCACGTCATGTCCTGCCTGTTCTCCCATCTCTTGCCGTTCTAGCCCGTGCAGCACGCCCAGTCGGCCGTCGAGGCCTTCCGGCTGATGGGGCTGCCGGCCGCGGCGATCGTCAATGACGGACGGGTGCTAGCGGTCAACGCGTTGTTCGAATCCGTCACCCACGGCGTGCGCGTGCTCGAAGGCCGTATTCTGCTCTCCGGCGCGGCCGCGATGGAACGCTATCACGAGGCGCTCGCCACGTTGCGCGGCGGCTCGACCCGGCATCAGAGCATCTTCCTGCCGACTGGCGAGGCAGAGCCGCCGGCGATCCTGCATCTCGTGCCAATGGCGGGCCTCGACGAGGATACCCCGACGGAGGGCGGCAGCCTGGTCGTCATCACCAGCCTGTCGCCGCGCGCGCTGCCCGGCAGCGAGATGCTGCAAGGGCTGTTCGACCTCACGCCGGCGGAGGCCCGGCTCGCGATCGGCCTCGCCGGCGGCAACAAGATCGGCGAGCTGGCCAGGCTGTTCAAGGTCTCGCACGAGACCATACGCTCGCAGATCAAGCAGGTGTTCGCCAAGACGCGGACGCGCAGCCAGGCCGAGCTGGTGGGGCTGCTGACCCGGCTGCCGCCGTTGAGCTGAGCCGGCTCTACCCGCGGGCGCGCAGCCGGGAGTGGTGGCGCCCGTAGCCGAAATACACGCCGAGCCCGACGATCAGCCACAGCACCAGGCGCAGCCAGGTGGCGAGCGGCAGCCCCGCCATCAGCACCAGGCAGAACCCGATGCCGAGCACCGGCACCCAGGGCACCCCGGGGACGCGGAACGGTCGCTTGATGCGGCCATCGGTCTGCCGCAGCCGGATCACCGCGCCGCACACCAGGATGAAGGCGAACAGCGTGCCGATGCTGACCATCTCCCCGAGCACCGTGAGCGGCACCAGGCCTGCCACCAGCGCGGCACCGCCGCCGATCAGCGCCTGGCTGCGATACGGGGTCTGCAGGCGCGGATGCACGTGCGCGAACAGCGCCGGCAGCAGCCCGTCATGCGCCATCGTGTAGAAGATGCGGCTCTGGCCGTACAGGAACACCAGGATGACCGTGGTCAGGCCGGTGAGCGCGCCGATCTTGATCAGCAGCGAGAACCAGCCGATGCCGATCGCGTCGGTGGCGACCGCGATCGGATCGGCGACGTTGAGCTTGGCGTACGGCACGATGCCGGTGAGCACGGCGGCGACGGCCATGTACAGCACGGTGCAGATCACCAGCGAGGCGAGGATGCCGACCGGCATGTCGCTCTGCGGCCGGCGCGACTCCTGCGCCGCGGTGGAGACCGCGTCGAAGCCGATATAGGCGTAGAACACCACGCCCGCGCCGCGCAGGATGCCGCTCCAGCCATAGGCGCCGAAGCGGCCGGTGTTGGCGGGGATCAACGGGAACCAGTTCGCGCGATGCACGAAGGCGGCGCCGACGCAGACGAAGGCGAGCACCACCGTCAGCTTGACCGCCACCATGATCGTGTTGAGCCGCGCGGACTCCTTCGTGCCCAGCATCAGCAGCACGGTGAGCAGCAGCACGATCCCGACCGCCGGCAGGTTGGCCAGGGCCTGGGCGTGGCCGCCGCCCGGGAGGCTGACCGGCGTGCCGGGTGCCGCGGCGAGGCGTGCCGGGAACCGCAGGCCGCAGCTGCCGAGCAGGCTGACGAAGTAGCCGGACCAGCCCACCGCCACCGTCGCCGAGCCCGCGGCGTATTCCAGGATCAGGTCCCAGCCGATGATCCAGGCGACCAGCTCGCCCATGGTCGCGTAGGCATAGGTGTAGGTGCTGCCGCTGACCGGCAGCAACGCGGCGAGCTCGGCGTAGCAGAGGCCGACGAAGGCGCAAGCGACGCCGCCCAGGATGAAGGAGAGCATGATCGCCGGTCCGGCGTAGCGCGCCGCCGCGGTGCCGGTGAGCACGAAGATGCCGGCGCCGATGATCGCGCCCACCCCCATCGCGGTGATGCTGACCTTGCCCAGCGTCTTGGACAGGCCCTGGCGGCCGCTCTCGGCGACGATGTCGTCGATCTGCTTGCGCGCGGTGAGGGCGTGGTCGGTCACC
>CAXTOE010000026.1:9974-15256 GCA_964245685.1 uncultured Acetobacteraceae bacterium
GGCATGGGCGGCTCCTGTCGTCGAGACCGCAGGCTGGCATGCCGGCGCGCCCCTGCCCATGATGCCGCCCTCGCGATCAGGCGCCGCTTCCGACGCCGGATCGGCCGCCGCCGGCTACGGCGTCACTTCGAGAGCTGGTATCGCGTCTGCTCGGGATGCTCGCGGACGTAGCGGCTGCGCCAGTCTCCGACATGGAAACGATGCCGCGCGTTGCCCTCGATCAGCCGGATCCTGTCCTCGTCGCCGGACGATACCGCCTCGTGCCAGGCGACCATGAACTGGTCGTCCGTCATGGCCTGGATGGCGGCCGTGCCCGGAGTCCAATGATCGGCATCGTCTGACATGGCGGGTTCACTCCCATCGACCGGCTGTTTCCAGCTCTGCAGGTTCGTTCTCCTCCGAGATTGCGGCGGCCGCAAGCAGATCCGACCGTCTCGGATCAGCCCGGCGCGCCTGCCACCGTGACGGCGCGGCCCAGAGCCAGGGCGGCGAACCTCGCCAGCCAGTGCTCGCCCATGTAGTCGCCGGCCAGGTGCGGCAGTGCCGCCTGCAGGTGCCGGGCCGCGGCACGGCGCATCGCGTCGGCCTTCCTGCCATCCTCTTCCGGCAGCGACGAAGCCAGGCTGGACAGGCACCAGGCACGGCTCAGGTTGAGGCCGTCCAGGTGCACGATCTTGCCGTCGGCGCGGTCCGTGACCTCCGCCGGCACGAACAGGCTGGCCGGGCGGCCCTGTGCCAGGTCGGGCAGGAAGCCGTCGAACCAGGCGAGGAAGCGGTCGCGCGGCAGCAGGCGGCGCATCGCCTCGGCTTCGATCAGAGACGGCGACAGGAACTCGTCGCCGCCCGGCTCCCAGGCCTGGCAGTCCGCGTCGCCGCCGTACCAGCGCCAGGCGGCCTCCCGCAGCGCCTGCAGCAGCGGCGCGTCGTCGTGGATCTGCGCGTACTCGACGGCGAGCGCGAGCGCGAAGGCGGTGTTGGCGTGGGCGCCGTGACGCACCGGATAGGGGGAGCGGGCGAGATGCTGCCGCAGGCGCTCGGCGATCAGGGCTGAGAGCGGACGGATCGCCGCCGCCCACCGCGCCCCGCCTGGGCTTGCGTGACGATGCAGCTCGGCATCGAGCATCAGCAGCCAGGCCCAACCGTAGGGCCGCTCGAAGCCTGCCGCGTACGGGCGCAGCAGGTAGTCGCGCTCCGCCTCCAGCGACGGCCGCGTCAGCCGCGCGTCGAACAGCCGGGTGATGCGCGTCGCCTGCGGCAGGTCCGGCCGCTCGCGCAGCAGGCCCGCCAGCAGCCAGTAGCCGTGCACGCACCCGCCATCGCGTGGTCAGGCCCGCGCCTCGCCCGAAGCCTCCGCCTCGCCCAGCCGTCGCATCTCGTCGTCGGTGAAGGTGCGGCCGCGGGCGAGGAAGCGCTGCTCGGTGCCGTTCTCCAGCGAGAACATGCCGCCGCGCCCGGGTACCACGTCGATGATCAGCTGCGTGTGGCGCCAGGCCGCGAACTGCGCCGCACCGATATACACCGGCACGCCGCCGATCTCGCCCAGCCGCACGTCGTGGTCGCCGACGATGAAGTCGCCCTGCGGATAGCACATCGGCGACGAGCCGTCGCAGCAGCCGCCGGACTGGTGGAACAGCAACGGCCCGTGCTGCGCACGCAGGCGCTCGATCAGCTCGAGCGCCCCGGCCGTCGCCGTGACCCGCATCAGAAGAAGCCGAGCTTCTTGCTGCTGTAGCTGACCAGCATGTTCTTGGTCTGCTGGTAGTGGTCGAGCATCATCTTGTGGGTCTCGCGCCCGATGCCGGACTGCTTGTAGCCGCCGAACGCGGCGTGTGCGGGGTAGGCATGGTAGCAGTTGGTCCAGACCCGGCCCGCCTTGATGGCGCGGCCGAAGCGGTAGCAGCGGTTGGCGTCGCGGCTCCACACTCCCGAGCCCAGCCCGTAGAGGGTGTCGTTGGCGAGCTGCAGCGCCTCTTCGTCGTCGCGGAAGGTGGTGACCGAGACCACCGGGCCGAAGATCTCCTCCTGGAACACGCGCATCTTGTTGTGGCCGCGGAACACCGTCGGCTTGACGTAGTAGCCGCCGGCGAGCTCGCCCTCGAGATGGTTGCGCTCGCCGCCGATCAGGATCTCGGCCCCCTCCTGACGGCCGATGTCGAAGTAGCTGAGGATCTTCTCGAGCTGCTCGCTGGAGGCCTGCGCGCCGATCATGGTCCGCGGATCGAGCGGATCGCCCTGCCGGATCGCGGCCACGCGGTGCAGCGCGCGCTCCATGAAGCGGTCGTAGATCGAGTGGTGGATCAGCGCCCGGCTCGGGCAGGTGCAGACCTCGCCCTGGTTGAGCGCGAACATGACGAAGCCCTCGATCGCCTTGTCGAGGTAGTCGTCGTCCTCGCGCATCACGTCGGCGAAGAAGATGTTCGGCGACTTGCCGCCGAGTTCCAGCGTCACCGGGATCAGGTTCTGGCTGGCGTACTGCATGATCAGCCGGCCGGTGGTGGTCTCGCCGGTGAAGGCGATCTTGGCGATGCGCGCACTCGAGGCCAGTGGCTTGCCGGCCTCCAGGCCGAAGCCGTTGACGATGTTGAGCACGCCCGGCGGCAGCAGGTCGCCGATCAGCTCCGCCCACACCAGGATCGAGGCCGGGGTCTGCTCGGCGGGCTTGATCACCACGCAGTTGCCGGCGGCGAGCGCCGGCGCCAGCTTCCAGCAGGCCATCAGCAGCGGGAAGTTCCACGGGATGATCTGCCCGACCACGCCGAGCGGCTCGTGGAAATGGTAGGCGACGGTGTCGCCGTCGATCTCCGAGATGCCGCCTTCCTGGGCGCGTATGCAGCCGGCGAAGTAGCGGAAATGGTCGATCGCCAGCGGCACGTCGGCGGCCGTGCTCTCGCGGATCGGCTTGCCGTTGTCCCAGCTCTCCGCCTGCGCCAGCAGCGACAGGTTATCCTCCATCCGGCTCGCGATCGCGTTCAGGATCCCCGCGCGCGTCGCCGGACTGGTGCTGCCCCAGGCGTCGCGGGCGGCGTGTGCGGCGTCGAGCGCGCGCTCGACGTCGGAGGCGTCGGAGCGCGCGATCTCGCACAGCACCTGGCCGTTCACCGGCGAGCTGTTCTCGAAGTACCGGCCAGCGTTGGGCTCGACCCATTCGCCGCCGATGAAGTTGCCGTAGCGTGCCTTGAAGTCCGGCTTTGCCATTGTTTCCTCCTCTATGCGCCTGGTTCTTTATAGCCCCGCTGCCTCGAAGGTCTGCGTCACGATCGCCTGCGCTTCCCCCTGGATGCGCCGGAGATGCTCGCCGTCCACGAAGCTCTCGGCGTAGATCTTGTAGACGTCCTCGGTGCCGGACGGCCGGGCCGCGAACCAGCCCCGATCGGTCACGATCTTCAGGCCGCCGAACGGCTGCTGGTTGCCGGGTGCGGCGGTCAGGCGCTGCAGGATCGGCTCACCGGCGAGCCGGTCGGCGCTGACCTGCTCCGGCCTGAGGCTCTTCAGCAGCTTCTTCTGCGCGGGCGAGGCCGGCGCGTCGATCCGCGCGTAGGCCGGTGTGCCCAGGGTCTCGGTCAGGGCGGCGTAGCGCTGCGCCGGATCCTGGCCGGTGACCGCGGTCATCTCGGCGGCGAGCAGCCCCAGGATCAGCCCGTCCTTGTCGGTCGACCACACCGAGCCGTCGCGGCGCAGGAACGAGGCGCCGGCGCTCTCCTCGCCGCCGAACCCGAGCGAGCCGTCGGTCAGTCCGTCGACGAACCACTTGAAGCCCACCGGCACCTCGACCAGGCGGCGTTCCAGCCGGGCGGCGATACGGTCGATGCTGCTCGACGATACGATGGTCTTGCCGATCCCGGCCTGCGGGCTCCAGCCGGGGCGGTGCGTGAACAGGTATTCGATCGCCGCCGTCAGGTAGTGGTTGGGGTTCATCAGCCCGGCGCGGGTGACGATGCCGTGCCGGTCGGCGTCCGGGTCGTTGGCGAAGGCGAGGTCGAACTGCGCGCAGTTGCCGATCAGCCCGGCCATGGCGTAGGCCGACGAGCAGTCCATGCGTATCTTGCCGTCCCAGTCCGCGGTCATGAAGCGGAAGGTGGGATCGACCAGCTCGTTGACGACCGTGGCCTGCAGGCCGTAGCGCGCGATGATCGGGTCCCAGTAGCGCACCGCGGCACCGCCGAGCGGGTCGATGCCGATGCGCAGCCCGCTGGCCGCGATCGCCTGCATGTCGACCACCGAGGCGAGGTCGTCCACGTAGGCCGAGACGTAGTCGTGCCGGTGCACCAGGCCGGAGCCGAGAGCGGCGGCGTAGCTCAGGCGGCGGATCTCGCCGCCCTCGGCGAGGATGCGGTTCGCCATCTGCTCGATCCGGTCGGTGACCTCCGATCCGGCCGGGCCGCCATGCGGCGGATTGTATTTGAAGCCGCCATCCTCGGGTGGATTGTGCGACGGCGTGATCAGGACCCCGTCGGCGAGACCCTGGAGGCGGCCACGATTATAGGTGAGGATCGCGTGGCTCACGACGGGCGTCGGCGTGTAGCCGTCCTGCGCGTCGACCATCACCGTCACGCCGTGGGCTGCGAACACCTCGACCGCGCTGACGAAGGCGGGCTCGGACAGCGCGTGGGTGTCGCGGCCGAGGAACAGTGGGCCGTCGATGCCCGCCTCGTGCCGATACAGGCAGATCGCCTGGCTGATCGCAAGGATGTGCAGTTCGTTGAAGCTGGTCTGGCCGGCGGTGCCGCGATGCCCCGAGGTGCCGAACGCCACCCGCTCGGCCGGGAGCGACGCGTCCGGCTTGCCGGCGAAGTAGGCGGTGATCAGGCGGGGCACGTTGACCAGGTTCGAGGCCGCGACCGGTTGTCCCGGTTGATTGTCGGACATGCTGTTCCTCCAGGAGGCAAGCCCGTGCATATTGGCCCGTTATCCGTGAGTGTCGAGCGGAAAGCAGTGACGATGCTCCGGCCGCGGGGCCTCCTGATGCTCAAGGATGCGGAGCGCCGGGCGCGGCGAGTTCAGCGACGACGAAGTCACCGACCAGATCGATTTTCCGCGGTGCACCGAAGCGGGCCGTGACCATCGCCAGGGTGATGCCGGAGGGGTTGTGCGACTGATAGGCCATGAACTGCGGTGCCTCATGGCGGTCAAATCTGGAGACGTCCGAGATCCAGCGAAACGGAACCAGCCTCTGACCGTCGAAGACGACCGGGTCAGCGATGACGCGACCACGCGTGATCGCCAGGACCATCTGCGTCGTCCAGTAGTCACCGACGCCGTAGGTAAAGCCATGGCGGCTGAGC
>CAXTOE010000027.1:0-371 GCA_964245685.1 uncultured Acetobacteraceae bacterium
GCCCGGCTTCGGCCGCGCACCGCTGCCGGGTGCCACCAAGCTGCTGCGGATCGACCTCGCCAGCAACCGGGTGACCCGCACCTACGTGCTGCCGCCCGACGTGCTGCGGCCCAGGAGCATGATCGACGACGTGCGCTTCAACGGCAGCGACGCCTACATCACGGATGCCGGAGCGCCCGGCCTGATCGTGCTCGACCTCGCCGGCGGGGGTGCGAGGCGCGTGCTCGACCGCGACCCGTCGACCACCGCGCAGCGCCCGATCCTGGTCGATGGCGAGGTGCTGCACGGCCCCGACAACAAGCCGGTGATGATCCACGCCGACCAGCTCGAGGTGACCCCGGACGGCCGCTACCTGTACTACCAGCCGCTGC
>CAXTOE010000027.1:436-15013 GCA_964245685.1 uncultured Acetobacteraceae bacterium
GGCGGTCGCGGCCGGGGTGGAGTTCTGGTACGACACGCCGGCCCTCGGCGGCACCGCGATCGACACGGACGGCACGCTCTACCTCAACGATCTCGAGCAGGACCGGGTGCTCAGCCTGACGCCGGGCCGGGTGCTGAGCACGGTGCTGCAGGACGCGCGGCTGCACTGGGCGGACGCCCCGTTCCTGCGCGACGGCACCCTCACCCTGCCGGTGGCGCAGCTCGACCGCTGCGCGCCGTTCCACCACGGCAAGTCGCAGGTGCAGTTCCCGGTCGAGCTGCTGGCGCTGCGGCTGCACCCGGGGCCTGGCCAGCGCTAGCGCCAGGCAAGGGCTTTGCCCTTGACCCACTGGGGCCGGCGGCCCCAGGCCCCGATTCTGTGGAGTCGCGGCGTAATCGATTGCTTCGCGCCGGCACCGCGCCGGTTTATGAGTGGGTGGATGCGCTACATCTCCACCAGGGGCCAGGCCCCGGTCCGCGACTTCGCGGGCGTGCTGCTCGCCGGGCTCGCCGAGGATGGCGGGCTCTACCTGCCGGAGAGCTGGCCGCACCTCTCGCCCGACGACTGGCGCGCCTTGCGCGGGCTGCCCTATCCGCGGCTGGCGGCGCGTCTGCTGTCGCCGTTCACCGCAGGGTCGATCGACGACGCCACCCTGGAGCGGCTCTGCGTCGAGGCCTATGCAGGGTTCGGCCATCCGGCGATCGTGCCGCTGGTGCAGCTCGACCGGCAGCTCTTCGTCCAGGAGCTGTTCCACGGGCCGACGCTCGCCTTCAAGGACATGGCGATGCAGCTGCTCGGGCGGCTGTTCGACCACGTGCTGGCGGCCGGGGACCGGCGCATCACCATCGTCGGCGCCACCTCCGGTGACACCGGCTCGGCCGCGATCGAGGCCTGCCGCGACCGGGCGCGCATGCAGCTGGTGATGCTGCACCCGCTCGGCCGCACCAGCGAGGTGCAGCGACGCCAGATGACCACGGTGCTGTCGCCCAACATCGCCAACCTCGCCGTGCGCGGCAGCTTCGACGACTGCCAGGACCTGGTGAAGGCGATGTTCGCTGACGCGCCGTTCCGCGACGACCTGCGGCTGTCGGCGGTGAACTCGATCAACTGGGCGCGAGTCGCGGCACAGATCCCGTACTACGCGGCCGCCGCCCTGGCGCTGGGCGCGCCCGACCGGGAGGTGTCGTTCGCGGTGCCCACCGGCAATTTCGGCAACGTGCTGGCGGCGTGGGCGGCACGGCAGATGGGGCTCCCGGTGGCGCGGCTGTGCATCGGCGCCAACCGCAACGACATCCTCAGCCGCTTCCTGTCGGCCAACGACATGAGCATGCGCGAGGTGGTGCCCAGCCTGTCGCCGTCGATGGACATACAGGTCAGCTCCAACTTCGAGCGGCTGCTGTTCGAGCTGCTCGGCCGCGACGCGGCGGCCTGCGCGCGGATCATGACTGGCTTTCGCGCCAGCGGCCGCATGGCGGTGCCGGACGCCGCCTGGCGCGCGGCGACCGCGCTGTTCAGCGGCACGGCGCTGGACGACGAGGCGACGCGGGCCGAGATACGGTCGCTGCACGGTCGCACCGGCTACCTCGCCGATCCGCACACCGCGATCGGCATCGCCGCCGCACGTCGGCACGCCGATGCAGGCGTGCCGATCGTCGCGATGGCGACCGCGCATCCGGCGAAGTTCCCGGACGCGATGCTCGCCGCCACCGGCATCCGGCCGGAGCTGCCGCCGCGGCTGGCCGACCTCTATCAGCGCGAGGAGCGCTACCGGCTGGTGCCGAACGAGCTCGGCGCCGTCGAGGCGGCCGTGCGCGGCGCCGCGATGCGGAACGCCGCCTGACCCTTCCCCATCCGCGCCGTCGCGCGGAGTCCTAGGAACATCATGACCGATCCGATCAACATCACCCGACTGCCTTCCGGCCTGCTCGTCGTCACCGAGCGCATGGACCGGGTGGAGACCGTCTCGCTCGGCGCCTACGTCGCCAGCGGCACGCGCAACGAGACCGCCGAGGAGAACGGCGTGTCGCACTTCCTCGAGCACATGGCCTTCAAGGGCACCGCGCGCCGCTCGGCCGCCGCCATCGCCGAGGAGATCGAGAACGTCGGCGGCCACATCAACGCCTACACCGCGCGCGAGCAGACCGCCTACTACGTCAAGCTGCTCAAGGAGGACCTGGCACTGGGTGCCGACATCATCGGCGACATCCTGACCCACAGCAGCTTCGAGCCGGACGAGATCGAGCGCGAGCGCGGCGTCATCCTCCAAGAGATCGGCCAGGCCAACGACACGCCCGACGACATCATCTTCGACCATTTCCAGGAGACGGCGTTCCCGGGCCAGCCGATGGGCCGGCCGACGCTGGGCACCGACGCGCTGATCCGCGGCATGTCGCGGGAGTCGCTGACCGGCTACATGCGCCAGCACTACACCACCGGCAACGTCGTGGTCACCGCGGCGGGCAACCTGCAGCACCAGCAGGTGGTGGATCTGGTCAGCGAGCATTTCGCCGACCTCGAGACCCACGCCGCGGAGGCGGTGCAGCCCGGCGCCTACAAGGGCGGCGAGTTTCGGCGCGAGCGCGAGCTCGACCAGGTGCACGTGGTGCTCGGCTTCCCCTCCGTCGGCTACGGCGACCCCGACTACTACCCGGTGCTGCTGCTCTCGACCCTGCTCGGCGGCGGCATGTCGTCGCGGCTGTTCCAGGAGGTGCGCGAGAAGCGCGGGCTGGTGTACTCGGTCTACGCGTTCAACGCGCCGTTCCTCGATGGCGGCCTGTTCGGCATCTATGCCGGCACCGGCGAGACCGAGGCCAAGGAGCTGCTGCCGGTCACCATCGAGGAGCTGCGCAAGGTGCAGCGCCAGATCGGCCAGGCGGAACTCGACCGCGCCCGCGCGCAGGTCAAGTCGAGCCTGCTGATGTCGCTGGAGAGCACCGGCAGCCGCTGCGAGCAGCTCGCCCGGCAGTACCAGGTGTTCGGCCGGCTGATCCCGGTCGCCGAGACCGTGGCCAGGCTGAACGCGGTCGGCATCGACGACGTGCGACGCAGTGCGGCGCGGCTGTTCCGCGGCACGCCGACCCTGGCCTCGATCGGCCCGTCGCGGCACATTCCGATGCTGGACACCGTCATGGAGAGCCTCGCGGCATGAGTATCGAGTTGCTGGACCAGCTGGTGTCCCTGGCGCGGTCCGAGGGTGCCGACGCCGCCGAGGCGGTGCTGGTGCGCGGCACCTCGCTCGGCGTGCAGGTGCGCCAGGGCAGGACCGAGGAGCTGGAGCGCTCCGAGCATAACGACCTCGGGCTGCGCGTGTTCGTGGGCACCCCAGGGGCGCTCCGCCAGGCCATCGTGTCGGCCACCAGCGACGATCCGGCCGGCTTCCGACAGCTCGCCTCGCGTGCCGTGGCGATGGCGCGCGTGGTGCCCGACGACCGCTACGCCGGCCTGTGTGAGCAGGCTGCCCGCGGTCGGCTCGACGGCGACGGACTGGAGCTGGAGGATGCAGCCGAGCCGGACGTGGCGACGCTCGCCGAGCGTGCCGGGCGCGCGGAGGACGCGGCGATGTCGGTCCCCGGCGTGGCCAACTCGCTTGGCGCCTCGGCCGGTTTCGGCCGCACCGAGATCGTGCTGGTCACGTCGGCCGGCTTCTCCGGCCGCTATGCGCGCACCAGCCACTCCGTCTCGGCCAGCGTGCTCGCCGGCACCGGCACCGACATGCAGCGCGACTATGACGGCCACTCGACGGTGCACCTGGCCGACCTCGACGACGCCGCCGGCATCGGCCACAGCGCCGGCGAGCGCGCGGTGGCGCGGCTCAACCCGACCCGGCCCACCACCGCGCGGATGCCAGTGGTCTACGATCCGCGTGTCTCGGGCAGCCTGCTCGGACACCTGTCGGGGGCGATCAACGGGGCTTCGGTCGCGCGCGGCACCTCGTTCCTCAAGGAGCGCATGGGCACCCGCATCCTGCGCCCCGGCGTGAGCGTGACCGACGATCCGCGGCGCGTGCGCGGCCTGCGCAGCCGTCCGTTCGACGGCGAAGGCGTGCCGACCAGCCCGCTGCTGCTGGTGGAGGACGGCGTGCTGCGCAGCTGGGTGCTCGACGGCCGCAGCGCGCGCCAGCTCGGGCTCGCGACCAACGGCCATGCCGCGCGCGGCCCCTCCTCGCCGCCCTCGCCGTCGACGACCAACCTCAGCCTCTCGGCCGGCACGCTCAGCCCGGCCGAGCTGATGGCGGACATCGTCGAGGGTCTCTACATCATCGAGATGATGGGCTCGGCGGTGAACGGCATCACCGGCGACTACAGCCGCGGCGCCACCGGCTTCATGATACGCCATGGCGCGCTGGCCGAACCGGTGGCGGAGATCACGGTCGCCGGCAACCTGGTCGCGATGCTGTCGGAGCTCACCCCCGCCTCCGACCTGGTGTTCCGTCGCGGCACCGACGCGCCGACCATCCGCATCGACGGGATGACCGTTGCAGGATCGTGAGCCGCGACCCATCTGAGATGCGGTCCCGGGCGCCGTCCTGAACTGCGCCCGCACTCCACCAGAGGTTCCATGATCCGCATCACGCGTCACCGATTTTCCTGCCTGATGGCGGCCTTCCTGCTGCTGAGCCTGGCGCCGGCAGCGGCGGACGCGCGCGCCGGCAGCGGCTTCTCGATGGGCAGCCGCGGCAGCCGCACCTTCAGCATGCCGGCGCCGACCCGCACCAGCCCGTACAGCGCCGCACCCATCGACCGCAGCATGGCGCCGCGCGCGGCACCCTTCGGCGGCATGTCCCAGGGCATGGGTCTGGGCATGCGCGGCCACCCGCTGGCGGCCGGGCTGCTCGGCGGCTTCCTGGGCGCCGGGATCGGCGGCATGCTGTTCGGACACGGCTTCATGGGCGGCGGCGGGATGGGCCTGGGCGGCCTGCTCGGCCTGCTGCTGCAGGTGGCGCTGATCGTGTTCGTGGTGCGCTGGCTGCTGCGACGCTTCGCCGGCGCCGGCGCGCGAGGCCTGGCCGGCGTGGCGCCCGCCGGTCTCGCGAGCAACGGCTACCGCCAGGCGAATGCGCGCACGATGTCCGGCGGTTGGGCTGGCAACACGCCGCCGCTGCAGATCGCGGCACCGGATTATCGTCAGTTCGAGCAGACCCTGCGCGACGTGCAGTCTGCCTGGACCCGTTCCGACGTGGCCGGGCTGCAGCGCATGGCGACCCCGGAGATGGCGCGCTACTTCGCCGAGCAGCTGCAGGACCAGTCGCGCCGCGGCGTGCGCAACGCGGTGTCGGACGTGCGGCTGGAGCGCGGCGACCTATCGGAGGCCTGGAGCGAGGGCGGCCGCGACTTTGCCACCGTGGCGATGCGCTACTCGATGATCGACGTCACCACCGACGCCGCCGGCCGCGTCGTGGACGGCAGCCCGAGCGAGCGGGTCAGCGTCGCCGAGCTCTGGACCTTCCTGCGCGTGCCCGGCGGCCCCTGGGGCCTCTCCGCGATCCAGCAAGCCCGCTGATCTCGTAACGGGGTCTGGGGCTCAGGGCCCCAGCGGGTCCAGGGCAGCGTCCTGGCCTAGCGCTGTATCCGCAGCACACCGCCGGTCCGCCTGTGCTCCCAGCCCAGTCGTTCCAGCTCCGGCGCCTCCGCCGCGGCCTGCGGATAGCCGAGACAGAAATACCCGATCAGGGTCCAGCGCGTCGGCACGTCCAGCACGCCGGCGACCGCGACCGGATCGAGGATCGACACCCAGCCGAGGCCGAGCTGCAGGGCGCGCGCCGCGAGCCACAGCGTATGCACCGCCATGACCGCCGAATAGGCGGTGGCGTCCGGCATCGTCAGGCGGCCGAGGCCGCGCCCCTGATCCGGGCACGGCTCGCTGAACACCGCGAACTGGCAGGGTGCCTGATCGAGGCCCGCGAGCTTGAGGCGCGCGTAGAGCGCGACGTCGTCGGCGGCCTGGGCGGCCAGGGCGCGGGCGTTGCAGGCGGCGAAGTTGGCGCGCCCCGCGGCCCGCCGCGCCGGATCGTCGACCATCACCAGCCGCCACGGCTCGCTCAACCCGACCGGGGGTGCCAGGGACGCCGCGGCGATCACCTGCTCCAGCGACGCCGCCGGGACCGGATCGGTGCGGAAGTGGCGGACGTCGCGCCGCCAACGGAACAGCTCCAGCAGTCGCTCCTGGAAGCCGCGGTCGAAGATCGGCCCGGCCGCCGCCGCGTTGCTCTCGGTCATGCCGGAGATCCTACAGCATCGGGGGCGCCGGTGCTGCGTCGAGACCCGCGTAGATCAATCGATGACCACGGTCTCCTCGGACAGCACGAACTCGCAGCCGGAGAGGTCGAGGAACTTCGCCTCGTCCGGCCGGATGACCTCCAGGTAGCCCGGCGCGGTGAAGACGGCCTGCAACGCGGCAAGGTCGTCGAACCAGAGCTCGGTCATGCCGTCGAAGCGGGCCGGCGGCAGGCCCGGAACAGCCAGCGCGACGGCGTGGCACTGCACGTAGCGCCGGACGTGCCGCCGCACCTCGGCGAGGGCACGGAATAGGGGTGCATGCGTCTCCCGATGATAGGCGACGAACGCCTCGTGGCTGAGCGCGGGGTGGCGTCGCAGCAGGATGGTGAACTTGATCATCGTGATACTCCATGCGGGTGAAGGCGGTGCGGCTGCCCGGTCGAGAGGCTGCGGCGCCATGCTTACGCTGCACACATAGGGGACTTGTTTACGGTGTCAACCTCCCGATCCGGGCGGCATCCCCGCGGGGAGCTGCGAGCGGTGCTGTTCGCCGCGGCACTCGACCTGCTGGCGGAGGAAGGCGCGGACGCGCTGTCGCTGCGGGAGATCGCGCGCCGCGCGGGGGTTTCCGCCATGGCGCCCTACCGGCACTATGCCGACAAGGGGGCGCTGCTCGCGGCACTCGCGACGCACGGCTTCCGCGGCCTGCACGACGTGCTGCAGCGCGCCGACCTGGAAGCAGCGCCGGGCGATGCCCTGGTGGATCAGGCCGTGGCCTATGTGCGCTTCGCGCTCGCCAATCCTGCCCTATTCCGGCTCATCTCCAGGCCTAAGAGTGCCGCGGTATATCCGGAGCTGACCGCCGCCGCCGATGCCACCTACGGCGTGCTGTCACGCCGTGTCGCCGCCGAGGCGCCGGACGGATGCGACCGCGAGGCGCGCGCGGTCGGCTGCTGGGCGCTGGCGCACGGCCTCGCTGGCCTGTTCCTGGACGGTCAGATCAGCGAGAGGATGACGGCACCAGACGACGAGGCGATCCGGCGGGTCGCGCGGTCGATGCTGACCGATCCTCCCCGACAAGGTCTCCCCTGATCAGGTGCTGGGACCGCACTTGCTGAACTTGCCGTTGGCGTCGCGGCACTTCTTCGCCGGAGCCGGTGCGCACTTGACGAACTTGCCCTTGTCGCTGCGGCACGGAGCGGCGGAAGCGGCCGAGGCGCTCGAGACGGCGGCGAAACTCAGGGCGGAGGCGAGGAACAGGAAACGGCGCATGACGCTCTCCGCGATTGCCGCGCCGAGCGTAACAGAGCCGCACCGTCCGGCAAGCGGTGGCGGAAACCGCGGTGGGCCACGACGTTGGCGGACGCATGAGGGCCGCCGCCAAGATCCTGCCGACGGTGCTGCTGACGGCCCTGGTCGGCGGCGGTGCGTGGCTGTACACGCCGGACCGGTCCCGGTCGTGGCTCGAGGCGAGGTACAGCGACGGCACGGACACCTATCCCGACGTCGCCGGCGTCCGGCTGCACGTGAGGCAGAGCGGTCCCGAGAGCGCGCCGGCGCTGATCCTGTTGCACGGCTTCGGCTCCAGCCTGCAGACCTGGGACGGCTGGGCCGGGCGGCTCTCGACCACGTACCGCGTGATCCGTTTCGACCTGCCGGGCTTCGGCCTGACCGGAGCGGATCCGAGCGGAGACTATTCGGATCGTCGCGGCGTGCAGGTGCTCGCCGCCCTGATGGACCGGCTCGGCATCCGCCGTGCCGGCCTCGTCGGCAATTCGCTGGGCGGCAGGCTCGCCTGGCAGTTCGCGGTGCAGGATCCGGACCGGGTGGACAGGCTGGTGCTGATCTCCCCAGACGGCTTCGCCAGTCCCGGCTTCGCGTACGGCCGCAGGCCCAGCCTGCCGCTCACCGTCAGGCTGCTGCCCTTCGTCCTGCCGAGGGCCCTGCTCCGCATGAGCCTCGCACCGGCCTATGGCGACCGGCGCAGGCTCGGCGAGGCGACGGTCAGCCGCTACCGTGACCTGATGCTGGCACCTGGCGTGCGCGGTGCCATGGTGGCGCGCATGGCGCAGGTCATGCTGCAGGACCCGGTGCCGCTGCTGCGGCGCATCCGGGCGCCGACCCTGCTGCTGTGGGGGGAGCGTGACGCGATGATCCCACCGAGCAACGCCGCCGACTACGCGCGCGCCATCCCGCACTCGGAACTCGTCATGCTGCCGGGGCTGGGGCACGTGCCGTTCGAGGAGGCGCCGGAGCAGTCGCTGCGACCGGTGCTGCGGTTTCTGGCCGCGCCGCCGGCGGACCGCGCGACGCTGTGAGAGGAGGCCCGGTGCTGCCGCTCAGGCCGGGTGACGCACGCCGCGCACCCAGACCGCGAACATCACCGCCGCCACCAGCGAGAGGCCGAACCAGGTGACGGCGTACTGCAGGTGGTCGTTCGGCGGCCGCGGCAGGGCGCGCGCCGGATCCGGGGTCGCCGACGGCCCGAGCGCCACCACGGTGAAAGGTGCCGCGTCGGGCAGCGCCAGCGCGGAGGCGATGCGCGCCGGATCCAGCGTGTAGAAGCGGCGATGCGCGGGATCGTCGCGGGCGCTGAGCCAGCCGGGATGCTCGGCCGGACGCACGTAGCCGGTGACGCTGACCTCGCCCGCGAGCGGCGCCGGCGGGTACCTCACCCATCCCAGGTCGATCAGCACCGGCGGCAGCCCCGGGCGCAGCAGCGGCTCGATCAGGTGTGTGCCCATGACCACGTTGCCCTGAGCGTCGTCGCGCACGTCGTCCTCGTAGGCGACCACCCTGCCGGCATCGAGGCGGCCACGGATCACGATCTTCTGGAACGGCGTCGGCGCGGCGGGCAGCGCCACCGCGGGCGCACGCTCGGCGGCGTCGAGCCGCGCCAGGATCGCGAGCTTCCAGTCCAGCCGGTGCAGCTGCCAGACGCCGAGCCCGCTGGTCAGGCAGACCAGGGCCAGCGTAGTCAGGGACGGCACCAGCAGGCGTCGCAGGGTCCCGACCCCGACCCCGTCCGCGACCGGGATCGTCCGGGACATCGGCCGGCTATTCGTGAACCACGGGTCCAGCACCCCACCAGTAGATGCAGACGAACAGGAACAGCCAGACCACGTCGACGAAGTGCCAATACCAGGCCGCGGCCTCGAAGCCGAAATGACGCGCCGGGTTGAACTGCCCGGCACGCGCCCTGAAGAAGCACACGGTCAGGAAGGCGGTGCCGATGATGACGTGCGCGCCGTGGAAGCCGGTGGCGATGAAGAAGATCGCCGGATACACGCCGCCGCCGCTGAAGCGGAACGGCGCCTCCGAATATTCCATCGCCTGGCAGCAGGTGAACAGCATGCCGAGCAGGATGGTGAGCCCCAAGCCCATCACCAGCGGCTTGCGCACGCCCTCGATCAGCGCGTGGTGCGCCCAGGTGATGGTGAAGCCCGACAGCAGCAGGATCATGGTGTTCATGATCGGCAGGCTGAACGGATTGAAGGTGTGCACGCCGAGAGGTGGCCACAGCGGCGCGGTCGAGCCGGAGACGTTCTCGGGAAAGATCGCGTAGTTGAAGAAGGTCCAGAAGAAGGCGACGAACAGCATCACCTCGGAAGAGATGAACAGGGTCATGCCGTAGCGCAGGCCGAGCCGGGTCACCGGGGTCAGCAGCTTGCCGCCCACGCTCTCGGCGATCACCGTGCGCCACCACAGCACCATCACCGCGCCGATGATCAGGAAGCCGGTCACCAGCAGCCAGTACTGGCCGAAATGCGCGGCGATCACGATCCCCGCCAGCATCAGGGCGCCGCCGAAGGCGCCGGCCAGCGGCCACGGGCTGGGACCGGGCACGTAGTAGGGACGGGTGGGGCTGAACTCGTCCGGGACGACGGCCGGAGGCGTGCCGGGCGGCGCATTGCTCGTCATGGTGAAACCCGTCTGCTTGGCATCTCGTCAGGTCGGCGCCTGATCAGTGTGTTCCTGCCAGCTTGACGATCGAGAGGCCATAGAAAATCAGGCACAGCGCGATCAGCGCCAGCAGCAGGGCGATGTTGCGGCCGCGACGACGTCGCTTGAACTCACGGGCCTGCTCGGGCGGCATCAGAGGCGGAAAGCCCTCATCCATCGGGATCGGGCATTCAGATCAGGCGATCGAAGATGACGGCGAGGAACAGGGCGGCGAGATAGATCAACGAGAAGCGGAAGGTCAGGCGCGCCGGCCTGTCGTTTGTCAGGCTGACGCCCTGGTCGTCCTGACGGTCACGCAGCACCCGCCAGGAGCAGACCAGGAATCCCACGCCGAGTGCCAGTGCCACGACCGCGTAGATCGACCCGGTCAGGCGCAGCGCCACCGGCAGCAGCGACACGCCGACCAGCAGCACGGTGTACAGCATGATATGCCGGCGGGTGTACGCGGCGCCGTGCGTCACCGGCAGCATCGGCACGCCGGCCCGGGCGTAGTCCTTGCAGGCATAGAGCGACAGCGCCCAGAAATGCGGCGGCGTCCAGAAGAACACGATCGCGAACAGGATCAGCGGCAGCGTGCCGACCGAGCCGGTCACCGCCGCCCAGCCGATCAGCGGCGGGAAGGCACCGGCAGCACCGCCGATGACGATGTTCTGCGGCGTCGAGCGCTTCAGCCACATGGTGTAGATCAGCACGTAGAACGCGATCGAGGCGGCGAGCAGCACCGCGGCCACCGCATTGGTGGCGAGCCACATCAGCAGCACCGAAGCCACCGACAGCACGATGCCGAAGCCGAGCGCGTCGTTCGGCGCGATCCGGCCGGCCGCCACCGGACGGCGCGCGGTACGGTGCATCAGCCGGTCGATGTCGCGGTCGTACCACATGTTGATTGCACCGGCCGCACCCGCCGCTACCGCGATGCACAGCACCGCGATGCAGCCGACCAGGACGTTGATCCCTCCGGGAGCGATCATCAGGCCGGCGGCGCCGGTGAAGACGACGAGGGAGACCACGCGCGGCTTGAGGATCGCGAACCAGTCCCGCGCCTCGGCGCCGAGCTGCAGGCTCGGCACCGCGACCGGCGGCAGGGTGGTGTCGCTCATGACCGGGACATCTCGGTCAATGCAGCTGCGGCATCTGTTCGAAGGTGTGGTGCGGCGCTGGCGAGGGCACCGTCCACTCCAGGGTGGTCGCACCCTCGCCCCAGTAGTTGGCGCCGAGTGTGGCCTTGCGGCTGAAGGTGATGACGATCACCAGCAGGAACACCAGGGTCGCGGCACCGGAGATGAAGCCGCCGATCGAGGAGACGTAGTTCCAGCCGGCGAAGGCGTCCGGATAGTCGGGGTAGCGGCGCGGCATGCCGGCGGCACCGAGGAAGTGCTGCGGGAAGAAGGTCAGGTTGACGCCGATGAAGGTCAGCCAGAAATGCAGCTTGCCGAGCGCCTCGGGATACTGCTTGCCGGTCATCTTGCCGATCCAGAAGTAGAACCCGCCGAACATGGCGAACACCGCACCCAGCGACAGCACGTAGTGGAAGTGCGCCACCACGTAGTAGGTGTTGTGCAGGTACTGGTCGAGCGAGGCGTTGGCTAGCACCACGCCGGTGACGCCGCCCACCGTGAACAGGAAGATGAAGCCGACCGCCCACAGCATCGGCACCTTGAACTCGATCGAGCCGCCCCACATGGTGGCGATCCAGGAGAACACCTTGATGCCGGTGGGCACCGCGATCACCAGGGTCGCGGCCATGAAGTAGGCGCGGCTGTCGACCGAGATGCCGGAGACGAACATGTGGTGCGCCCACACCACGAAGCCGACCACGCCGATCGCGATCATGGCATAGACCATGCCGAGATAGCCGAAGATCGGCTTCTTCGAGAAGGTCGAGACGATGTGGCTGATGATGCCGAAGCCCGGCAGGATCAGGATGTAGACCTCGGGGTGGCCGAAGAACCAGAACAGGTGCTGGAACAGCACCGGGTCGCCGCCGCCCTGCGGGTCGAAGAAGCTGGTGCCGAAATTGCGGTCGCAGATCAGCATGGTGATCGCGCCGGCCAGCACCGGGATCGCCAGCACCAGCAGGAAGGCGGTGACCAGCTGCGCCCAGACGAACAGCGGCATCTTGTGCAGCGTCATGCCCGGCGCGCGCATGTTGAAGATGGTGGTGATGAAGTTGATGGCGCCCAGCAGCGACGAGATGCCCGACAGGTGCAGCGAGAACAGGGTGAAGTCCATCGCCGGACCGGACTGGTACTGGCCGTTGGAGAGCGGCGGGTACAGCGTCCAGCCCGAGCCCGAGCCGGTTCCCCACAGCAGGCCCATCATGGTCATGAAGAAGCCGGCGACCGCCATCCACAGCGACATGTTGTTCAGGCGCGGGAACGCCATGTCGGGTGCCCCGATCATCAGCGGGATGAACCAGTTGCCGAAGCCGCCGATCATCGCCGGCATCACCATGAAGAAGATCATGATCAGGCCGTGCTGGGTGACGATCGCGTTCCAGGCCTGACCGGTGGCGACGACGTGAGAGCCGGGGTGCAGCAGCTGCGCGCGCATGATCATCGACAGCGCGCCGCCGACCAGGCCGGCGACGATCGACAGGATGATGTACATCGTGCCGATGTCTTTGTGGTTGGTCGAGCAGAACCAGCGCACGAAGAAGCCCGGCACATGGGCGTGGTCGTCGTGCCCGTGTTCCTGCGCATGACCTTGTTCGAACGCCTGCGCGTGACCCGCACCGTGCGATCCGACCGGCCGCTGCCCGTCATGCGTGGTTGCCGACATCCTACCGTCTCCTGCGCGTCGTCGGGCGGAGACTAGCGTCTGCGCCGCGCACCGCGATGCTGCTGTGCAACACGATACCGTATGGGCCGAAGCCCACGCTACTTCGCCAGCGCCAGCTCGACCCGCGCCGGGCGGGTGGGGGTCAGCGCGCTGAACTTGTTCTTGGCGTCCTTCAGCCAGGCGGCGTTTTTTTTTTATGTTACGGCGTGCACCTAGATCTACATGGAGTCGTGGTTGATGCCGCAGATCTGGTTGCACTCGCCGTAGTAGTCGCCCGGCTTGTCGACGTTGAACCAGGTCTCGATGGTGCGGCCCGGGATGGCGTAGCGCTGCACCCCGAGCGAGGGGATGAAGAAGCTGTGCAGCACGTCGCCGCTGGCGATCAGCACGCGCACGTTCTTGCCGACCGGCACCACCAGCGGGTTGTCGACGGCGAGCTGGCGCAGCGCGCGCTGCTCCGGCTTCAGCTGCTTGGTCGGGATCATGTAGCTCTGGAAGTCGAGCCCGCCCTGCTCGGGGTAGGTGTATTCCCAGTACCACTGGTGGCCGGTCACCTTGACCGTCATGTCCGGCGCCGTGGTGCGGTCCTGGAAGTACACCAGCCGGAACGACGGCACGGCGATCATGATCAGGATCAGCACCGGCACCGTGGTCCACAGGATCTCGATGGTGGAGTTGTGGCTGGTGCGGCTCGGCACCGGGTGCGCGCGATGGTTGAAGCGCACGAACACGTAGAGCATCAGGCTGGCGACGAACACCACGATGCCGATGATGATGTAGAGCACCCAGGTGTTGAGGGCGACCACCTCCTGCTGCACCGGGCTGTGCGCCGCCTGCAGGCCCATCTGCCAGGGGTGCGGCACCTGTGCCGCCGCCGGCACCGCGAACGCGGCCGGCAGTGCCGCCGCCGCCACGCCGCGCCATCCAAGATCGGCGCCCAAGCGACCGCGCATGCCAGTCATCGTCCTGTCCATTGGCCTGCCCATCGGCCTCTTCGCTGAGATGGTTGACGCATCCGGCGTATCAAGCACGCCAGCCCGTCTCTCCGGGACCGTTGCGCAGCGTCACCAGGGTGAACAGGCCCGCCGGCGGCACCGGCTCGATCCGCGCCCGCGTCCGGTCGCCCGGCGGCAGCAGCGACTCGATGGCGAAGTCGGGATGCCAGCCGAGCGAGTGCGAGGCCCGCGCCATGCCGCGCTCGACCATCAGCCGTATGCCGTTGGTGGCCAGGAAATGGTTCACGAACAGGATGTGGCCGCCCGGACGCACCACCCGGCGCAGCTCGGCGTAGAGCCGGCGGGGGTTCGGCACCACGGAGGCCACGAACATCGCCACCGCGATGTCGAAGCTACCGTCGGCGAAGTCGGTCTCCTCGGCGTCCATCTCCAGCAGCGCCTCGACGTTGCCGAGGCCGCGGCTCTGCACCCGGCGGCGGGCGAAGGCCAGCATGTCGTCGGAGAGGTCGATCCCGGTGACCCGCTTGTCGGGGTCGTAGTGCGGCAGCGCGAGGCCGGTGCCGACACCCACCTCCAGCACCAGCTGTCCCGGCAGGGCGTTGACGGCGCCGACCGCGCGGCGTCGACCGAACGCGGAGATGCCGCCGAACACGGCATCGTAG
>CAXTOE010000028.1:0-14547 GCA_964245685.1 uncultured Acetobacteraceae bacterium
GGCAGCCACAGCACCATGACCCGTCCGACCACCTACGTCATCCGCATGCTGATCTTCCTCACGGTGGTGGCCGCGGCGACGGCGCTGCTCTGGCGCACCCTGCTCTCGGCGTTTGAGAACAACCCGCTGCTCGACGGGCTGATCCTCGGCGTGCTGGCGCTCGGCATCATCTGGAACCTGGTGATGGTGCTGCGGCTGCTGCCGGAGGTGCGCTGGCTCGAGACGCTGCGCCACCCCCGCGCCGGGCTGGCGCCGCCGTCGCCGCCGAAGCTGCTGGCGCCAATGGGCTCGATGATCGCGTCGCGCAACCGCAGCGACCGACTGACCCTGTCGACGCCGGCGATGCGCAGCCTGCTCGACAGCCTGTCCTCGCGTCTCGACGAGAGCCGCGAGCTGTCGCGCTACATGACCGGCCTGCTGATCTTCCTGGGCCTGCTCGGCACCTTCTACGGGCTGCTGCTGACGGTGAGCTCGATCTCCTCGGTGATCGGCAACCTCTCGATCGGCTCCGGCGACGTCAACCAGATGTTCGACCAGCTCAAGACCGGGCTCGCGCGGCCGCTGCACGGCATGGGCACCGCCTTCTCCGGCTCGATGTTCGGCCTCGCCGGCGCGCTGGTGCTGGGCTTCCTCGACCTCACCGCGGGGCAGGCGCAGAACCGCTTCTTCAACGAGCTGGAGGAATGGCTGGCCGGGCTCACCCGCCTGTCCTCCGGCGTGTTGGGCGCGGAAGGCGAGGCGTCCGTGCCCGTCTACGTGCAGGCGCTGCTGGAGCAGACGGCGGAGAACCTGGACGGCCTGCAGTCGGTGCTGGCGCGCGGCGAGGAGGGCCGCTCGGCGCACAACCACACCATGGCGACGCTGTCGGAGCGCATCTCCGACCTGACCGAGATGATGCGCGCCAATCAGCAGCTGATGCAGCGCCTCGCCGAGAACCAGGCCGGCCTGACGCCGGTGCTGCGCCGGCTCGCCGAGGCGCGCGACGGCCAGGAAGGCGGTGCGGAGGGTCTGCGCGACCATATGCGCAACGTCGAGCGGCTGCTCGGACGGCTGCTCAACGAGGGCGAGCAGGGACGCGCGCAGAGCACCGCCGAGCTGCGCGGCGACCTGCGCCTGCTCACCCGCACGCTGGCCGCCCTCGGAGGAGAGAATGCGAGCTAGCGCCGCGGCGGGAAACGCGATGTCGATGAGAGCGGGCCGATGAGGACGGGCCGATGAGGCGGCGGCACAGCACCCGCAACGGGCTCGATGCGTGGCCCGGCTACGTCGACGCGCTGTCGACGCTGCTCATGGTCATCATCTTCGTGCTGCTGGTGTTCGTGCTGGCGCAGGCCTTCCTCTCGGTGGCACTCACGGGACGGCAGCACGTGCTCGACCGGCTGCAGAGCGAGATGGCGCAGCTCACCGAGCTGCTGTCGCTGGAGCGGGTCAAGACCCACGATCTCGGCCTATCGGTCGCGACCCTGCGCGCGCAGCGCGACCGCAGCGAGGCCGCCCGCGGCGCGCTGCAGGCGCAGGCCCAGGCGCAGGCGCAGGCACTCGGTGCCCAGCTGGCGCAGGAGACCAGCCAGGCGCAGACCCAGGCGAAGCTGGGCAGCGAGGCGCAGGCCCAGGTGGCGCTGCTGAACCAGCAGTTGGCCGAGCTGGAGAAGCAGCTCGCCGCGATCACCGAGGCGCTCGACATCACGCAGAAGGACGTGCGCGACCGCGACGCCAAGATCAGCGACCTCGGCAACAAGCTCAACCTCGCACTGGCCGACAAGGTCGAGCAGCTCAAGCGCTACCGCTCGGAGTTCTTCGGCCGGCTGAGCCAGGTGCTGGCCAACCGCCCCGGCATACGCGTGGTCGGCGACCGCTTCGTGTTCCAGAGCGAGGTGCTGTTTCCGCCCGGCAGTGCGGAGCTGTCCAAGCCGGGTGCGGACCAGATGCGCGCGCTGGCCGGCACGCTGAAGCAGATCGCCGCCGAGATTCCGCCCGACCTGCCCTGGGTGCTGCGCGTCGATGGCCATGCCGATCGCCAGCGCATCACCGGCGGCCACTTCGCGACCAACTGGGAGCTCTCGGCGGGACGCGCCATCACCGTGGTCAAGCTGCTGATCGACGAGGGGGTGCGACCGCAGAACGCCGCCGCCGCGTTCTCGGAGTATCAGCCGCTCGATCCCGGCAGCACCCCGGAGGCCTTTGCCAAGAACCGCCGGATCGAGCTGCGGCTGACAGACCGCTGATGATAGGCAGGCAAGGGCGTGGCCCTTGACCCACTGGGGCCGGTGGCCCCAGACCCCGATTTATCAAGGGAGGGATTTCAAAGGCTCAACCTTTGATGGGGTCAAGGGGCAAAGCGCCTTGCGCTGTCGTCGCCCGCTCGCGCGGTGCGTCCGGTGGTTCGAGCTCGCGCAGCCAGGGCGGGTCGGCGCCGACGCGGCTGCAGGTGATCGCGGCCACCCTGACCGCGAAGGCGAGCACGGCCTGCGCCTCGTCGCGAGCGATGCGGCCGAGCCGTCCCACCGCCAGCAGGCCCATCCGGTCGAGCTGGAACAACACGGCGGCGATGAAGCTGTCGCCGGCGCCCACGGTGTCGACCAGCGCGATGCGCGCGGCCGGTAGGCTCACCTGCCCCTCCCGGGTCCAGGCGCTGGCGCCGTCGCCGCCGCGGGTCAGCACGACCAGGCTGGCGCCGGCGGCGATCCAGTCCCGCGCGATGCGGTCCGGATCGACGCCGGGACGCAGATAATCGAGGTCGGCCACCGAGAGCTTGATGATGTCGGCGAGCTGGAACATCTGGTTCAGGCGTGCGCGGTAGCCCGGCAGGTCGCCGGTCAGGCTGGGACGGCAGTTCGGGTCGATCGTCAGCACCCGCCTGCCCTTTTGCGCGCGCATCATCAGCAGGATCTCGTCCGCCACCGGCGAGGCGATCAGGGTCAGCGAGCCGACATGCAGCGCCGTCACCGCATCGTCCAGCGCCGGGCTCGCGCTGCGGGTCCAGCTCCGGTGCGCGCTGCCCTGGTCGTAGAAGGCGTAGGCCGGCTCCCCCTCGCCGAGCTGCACGAACGCCAGCGTGCTGGACTCCTCGAGGCGGGCGGCATAGGCGAGCGAGACGCCGTCGCGACTCAGCGAGTCCGCGATCAGGTCGCCGAAGAAGTCGGTGGACAGGCCGCCCATGAAGCCGACCGCGGCACCCAGCCGGCCCAGCCCGCTGGCGATGTTGCGGCAGGAGCCGCCGGGGGCCGGCAGATAGACACCGCGCCCCTCGGCCTGCACGGGAAGGAAATCGATCAGCGCGTCCCCGCAGATCACGATCATGCCGCCGCCTCGATCGACACGCCCAGCGATGCCAGCGCGTCCCAGTAGCCAGGATAGGTTTTTCCCACGCAATCGGGATCCTGGATAGTGATGCCGCCCAGCTTCAGCCCGGCGAGGGCGAAACTCATCGCGATCCGGTGGTCGGCGTAGGTCTCGATCCGCGTCGGCAGGAACGCGCCTGCCAGCGACGGGTCCGCCGCGACCAGCAGATCGTCGCCGTCCTCGCGCGCCAGGCCCGGACGGATGCGGCACAGCTCGGTCGCCAGCGCCCGCACCCGGTCGCACTCCTTGACCCGCAAGTTGGCGATGCCGGTGAAGCGCACCGGACGGCGGTTGAAGACGGCCAGCACGGCGAGCGTCGGCACCGCGTCCTGCATCTGCGCGCCGTCGATCCGCGCCGGCATCTCGGGGAAGCACTCGATGAAGCGCCAGGCTGCCGCGTCGGGCTGGGTGAACGCGTCGGGTGCCACGCCGAGATCGATCGCGCCGCCGGTCAGCCGGGCCGCGGCCCACAGGTAGGTGGCGGCGGAGGCGTCGGGCTCGATCCGCACGTCGGCCGCCCGGTAGCCGGTCGACGCCACGCGCCAGGCGCCGTCGCCGACGGCCTGCGGTGCCGCGCCGAAGCGGCGCATCGCACCCAGGGTGAGCTCGACATAGCCGCGCGCGCCGATCTCGCTGCCCTGCAGCGCCACCTCGATCGGCCCGTCGCCGCAGGCGGCCAGCATCAGCAGGGCGGAGACGTACTGGCTGGACAGGCGGGCATCGATCTCGACCCGGCCGGCGGCGAGCCTTCCCTCTCCCTCGACCCGCACCGGCGGGCAGCCGGACTCGGCGCTCGCGCGCACGCCGAGTGCTGCCAGCGCCTGCACCAGCGGCGCGATCGGGCGCGTGCGCATGTGGCCGTCGCCGTCGAGCACCACCGTGCCGCGAACCAGCGCCGCCGCCGCGGTCAGGAAGCGTGTGACGGTGCCGGCATTGCCCAGGAACAGCGGCGCCGCCGGCGCCTGCAGCCGGCCGCTTCCGTGCACCCGGAAGCTGGTGGCGTCCGGCTCCTCGATCGCGACGCCCATCTCGCCCAGCGCGCGCGCCATGTAGGCAGTATCGTCGCTCTTCAGCGCGCCGGTGAGCAGGCTCTCGCCGCGCGCCAGCGCCGCCAGCAGCAGCACCCGGTTGGTGATCGACTTCGATCCGGGCGGGGTGACGCGCCCGCGCAGCGGCCGCGACGGCGGGATGATGGTGATCGCCCGGCTCACCCCGCGCCCGTCCCTGCGGCGCGTCGGCTCAGGCGGGCTGGCCGAAGGCGTGGCGGCGCAGCCGGTCGAGCCGCTTCGCACCGTCCTCGACCTGCGGATCCAGGCTCAGCACGTGCTGCCACGCCTTGTAGGCAGCCATCCAGGAGGCACGCTCCTCCTCGACCTCGGCCAGGGTCTGCCAGGCGAGCACATCGGACGGGTCGCGCGACAGCGCACCGCCAAGATCGACCGCCGCCTGGTCGAGCTCGCCGCCGGCCGCCCGCGCCGCCGCCCGCTCACGCCAGAGCAGTGCCGCGTCCGGCTGCAGGTCGACCGCGTCGTCGAGATCCGACAGCGCGGCGGCGCGCTGTCCCGAGGCGAGCTCACGCTGCGCGCGGCGCTGCAGCAGCCGCACGGTCGGCTGCACGGACTGCTGGCGCAGCGTCTCAAGCTCGAGCTCGAGCTGCATCGCCTGCGCGCGGCCCTGCGCCTGCGCCAGCGCCATGGTCAGCGGGGCAAGCTTGGGGTCGGGACCGGCCGCCGCGAGGAGCAACAAAAAAGCGCCGCTCCCGAGGAAGCGACGCCCTTTCGGCCGGTCGGCATGGACGGAGCACCGCCCGGGCGTCTCAGCCCACACATTTCAGCCCTGGCGAGCCTTCATGCGCGGGTTCTTCTTGTTGATGACGTAGACCTTGCCGTGACGACGCACGACCCGGCAATCCTTGTCCCGCACCTTGGCCGACTTCAGGCTGTTTCTGATCTTCATGGCGTGATCCTGTTCAAGCAGTCCTGAATTCGAGCGGTCGGTCCGCCCGAGATCGGTCCCGACCGCGACGTGGAGATTTGGACGCGCGCAATAGCGACGCGAAGCGGCCTGGTCAAGGGCCGGCTCCGCGGTGGGCGCTGTGCTCGTCGGGCCCAGGAGGTCGCGGCTTGATCCGGATGGCACCGCAATCTATGCAGGCCACCTCAGCTTATGTCAGCAGAACGTCCTACCATGTCACCTATAGATGGCCTCCGATGCACCCTCTGTCGCTCTGCTGACCTCGATTTTGCTGCGGATGTCATCATCTGCCGGAGTTGCGGTCAGGAATGCCCGGTGCTGGGTGGCGTGCCGGTCATGTTCGAGACGGTCGCCGTGCGCACCGGCGCGGCCGTCGATGAGGCTGCCGCACGACAGATCCTGGTAGCCTTCGACCTGCAAGAAGACCCGCTCTCCTTGCTCAGGGTCCGCGGGCTGATGCGCAGGCAGGTGTGCTTCGGCGGCTCCCTGATCCAGGTCGAGAGCAAGCAGTTCCTCGACCGGGTCCGCAACACCGGGTACACGGTCGATACCGGGACGTCGCCGCCCGACGCGTCGGGCGCGGCGGCTTCGGGCGCGGATCCTGCCGTGGCGCCGGGAGACGCAGACCCAGCCTTCCTGCCGTCCGCCGACCTGATGCCCATCCCGCGCTACAGATGGGTCAAGAACTACATGCCGCGCCGCATCGAGGCAGGGGCCGAGCTGCTGGCGAACATGCGCCTGGAGAACCACGGCGAGGTGACCATGCGCAGGGCCGGGAACGGCAGGACCATGATCGCGGCGCGCTGGCAGCACAGGGATGGAACCGACGCCACGGCATCGGACGTGCGGACGCCGCTGCTGATCGACCTGGCGCCGGGCCAGGCGGTCACGGTGGCGGTGCGCCTCGTCGCACCGGCCGCGCGTGGCTCCTATCTGCTCACCCTCACCCTGGTCGAGGAACAGGTACGGTGGCTCGACAGCGACGCGATCACGATGGTGGTCGCGGTCGAACATGACGTTCCGGGGCCGATACCGGCCGGTTGGACCATGCTGGAGCAGCCGCCCGCGGATTACGACGCCGATCATCGCCTCGGCCGGGACATGCTGGCGTCCTGGCTCTCGCAGCATCTGCCGCCGCGTTCGTCGGAACGTCCGAGGGTGCTGGAAGTCGGCGGCAACGTGTTCCCGACATGCGCCACGCTGGATGTCGAGCTCACCAACATCGACGTCGATCTGCTCGGGCTACAGATCGGTCGCATGATCGCCAAGCAGCGCGGCCAGACGATGACCCTGATCTGCGCCGATGCCTTCAACCTGCCTTTCGCCTCCGGCTACTTCGACGCCATCGTGATCTTCGCGTCGCTGCACCACTTCCCCGATCCGGCGGCGCTGCTGGAGCAACTGCGGCGCAAGCTGCGACCCGGCGGCTTCATCGGACTGTTCTGCGAACCGGTCGGTCACATCTGGCCTGGCGCCGTGCTGAAACCCTTTCTCGACGAGCTCGAGCGCGGCGTGAACGAGCAGAGCTTCTCGCTGCGCGAGTATGAGCTGATGTTCCGGCAGGCGGATCTGGCGGCGGTGGAGGTGGTCGTCAACCTCAACTCGCTGAAGGCGCGCCTGGTTCACGGACCGGCGGATGAGGTTGCGAGGTCGAACATCACGCGCGGCATGACCGATCCGTCATCCGGGCTCAGGCAGCTTTCTTCATGAACCACAGCAGCCCGAAGCAGCCGGACCACGATCCCATCCGGCCGCTCTCGGTCGATGAGCTGCGCACCATCTTCGAGAACAGCCTGGATCGCCAGCCGCAGCCTCACTGGCAGCCCTCAGCAGCGGCGGAGGCGGCCCCGACGTCAGCAGCTTTGGCGCCCGCACTTGACCTGAGCGAGCTGGCCGCTCTCGACGATCAGGCTTTCCTCGACCGCGCCTACCACGCCATCCTTCGCCGCGCGCCGGACGAAGCTGGCACCGGGCATTACCTCTCCGCCCTGACGTCCGGAGAGAGCCGGATCAAGATATTGGGCGAGCTTCGATACAGCGTGGAAGGACGCGCCGTCGGATGCACGGTGCCCGGATTGCGGCGGCGCTTCCTTATCCACCGGCTCTACCGTTTGCCGATCCTCGGGCGCCTGATCCGGACGGCGACGGCCCTGGTGGCGCTGCCGGGGCTGATGCGCGACGTCGTACGGCTCGCCATCGAGCTCCGCACGCTGCGCACGCAGGTGGAGCAGGCGGACCACGCGGATCAGGCGCAGGCGCAGGCGCATCAGGCGCTCGAAACCAGGATCCGGGCCTGGACGGATTACACCGAGCGCGCGGTCGATCGTGCACAGAAGGCAAGGCACCATCACGCGCGACGCCTCGACGAGCTCGCCGAACGGCTCGACCGGCTCGCCGGGCGGCTCGATGAAGAGCCTTGGGCCGATCCGCTGCTGTCGCTCGCCGAACGCAGCGACGACAGCTTCGCGGATCAGGCGGAGCAGCTGCGACATCTTGCTCACGAGGTGGCACAGGACGCCCGCGACAGGCAGCTCATCTCCGCACTCGCCGAAACCTTCGCGGCATTCCGAGAGGAACTGGGATGGAGCGGAGACGGCCCGGCGCTGGCGCAGCGTCTCACGGGCCTCCTGACGGAGCATCGGAATCTCGGCCGTCTTGCGATCACGACGAGCGAGGAGACGCGTGTCGGCCTGCGCGATCAGGAGTGGCGGCTGTCCATGCTCCTGGAGGAGACGCGTCGCTGGATGGCCCATGGCATCGAGGCTGAAGCGCCGGCGAAGCTGGAGGATGTCCAGGACCGGCTGCTCGATCCGCTCTACCTCGAGTTCGAGGACCGCTTCCGCGGCTCGCGTGCCGACATCAAGCAGCGTCAGCAGGTCTATCTCGGGTTGTTGCAGGAGGTGGGTGCCGGACAGTCAGGCCGTCCGATCGTCGACGTCGGCTCCGGCCGTGGGGAACTGCTCGAGCTGCTCGGTGAGGCCGGACTGGAAGCGCGCGGTGTCGACCTGAACCAGTCGATGGTGGCGCTCTGCCTGCACGCCGGCCTGAGCTGCGTGCTGGACGACGCCGTGTCCTACCTCAGCAAGCTGGATGCCGGCAGTCTCGGTGCCGTCACCGGCTTTCACATCATCGAACACCTGCCGTTCGCGACCTTCGTCGCCCTGCTGGATGCCAGCCTGCGCGCACTCGCCCCGGGTGGGATCGTCATCTTCGAGACGCCCAATCCGGCCAACCTGCTGGTGGCCAGCCGCTGGTTCCATCTCGACCCCACGCACCGCAACCCGTTGCCCGCCGAGATGGTCAGCATGATCGCCGAGGCACGCGGGTTCGTGCAGGTCGGGATCCGCGAGCTGCATCCGATGCCGCAGCGATTTGCCGCCAAGGACGATGTTCTGGCCGCACAGCTCGATGCGATGTTCCACGGTCCTCAGGACTACGCCCTGATCGCGCGCAAGGCGTGAACATGGTCGGCAGGTGATGATCCCTATGCCGTTCGTGCGGCTCCGCTCATGCGCGTCCTGATCGCGAACGTGCAGACCCCCTTCGTGCGGGGAGGGGCCGAGATGCTGGCCGACAGCCTGCTGAACGCCATGCAGGAGGCCGGCCATCAAGCGGAGATCGTGACGATACCGTTCAAGTGGTATCCTGCGGTCAGGATTCCCGAGGCGATGCTCGCGGCCCGCCTGATGGAGGTGGACGCATGGTGCGGCGGCTCCATCGACCGTCTGGTCGGGCTGAAGTTCCCTGCCTACCTGATGCGCCATCCCAGCAAGGTGCTCTGGCTGTTGCATCAGTACCGTGGCGCCTATGATCTGTGGGAGACAGACATCGGCGACCTCCACAACGCTCCTGATGGACGACATGTACGCGAGGCGATCCGTCTCGCGGATGATGGCCTGATCGCGGAGTGCCGCGCCGTCTTCACCATCTCGCGCAACGTCAGCAAGCGGCTGCAGAGGTTCAACGGCATCGCCGGCCTGCCGCTGCACCATCCGCCGCCCGGAGCGGAACGTTTTCGCAGCGGGCCGGCGGAAGATTTCCTTTTCTGTCCTGGGCGGATCAACGAGAGCAAGCGACAGCACCTGGTGATCGAGGCGATGATCCGATGCCGCGAGCCGGTCCGCGTCGTGTTCACCGGGATGACGGACTCCGAGGATTATGCGGCGCGCCTCCGCCAACGCTGCGTCGAAGCGCAGCTCGGCGATCGCGTCGAGTGGCAGGGCAGCGTCGATGAAGACCGCAAGATCACGCTCTACTCGAGTTGCTTGGGCGTGCTGGTGCCGCCGATCGACGAGGATTACGGCTACGTGACGCTGGAGGCCATGCTCTCCAGCAAGCCGGTGCTGACCTGCAGCGACAGTGGCGGCCCGCTCGACTTCGTGCTGCATGGCGAGACCGGATCGATCCAACCGCCAGAACCGGCGGCGTTGGCCGAAGCCATGGATCGTCTTTGGCGTGACCGAGCGCGCGCCCAGCGGCTTGGCCAGGCCGGCAGGGAGCGCTATCAGGCACTCGGAATGGACTGGTCGAACGTACTGAACCAGCTGCTCGCGTGAGAGCCGCGGATCCCTCCATGCACGTGCCTACCCGGATCAATCGGCTGCAGTTTACGTGACGAGGCGATGCGCATCGGTGTTCTCACGGTCCAGGTTCCCTTCGTGCACGGCGGTGCGGAACTGCACGCGAGGAATCTGCTTCGTGCGATGCGCGATGCCGGTCATCAGGCAGAAATCATCTCGATGCCGTTCAAGTGGTTTCCGCCTGACCGAATCGCACCGCAGATCCTGGCCGCACGGTTGCTCGATGTGACGGCCAGCTCGGGGATGTCGATCGACCGCGTGATCGGTCTGAAGTTTCCCGCCTACCTGATCGACCATCCCGACAAGGTGTTGTGGATCCTGCATCAGCACCGCACCGCCTATGACCTTTGGGGTCATGGTCTGGGCGACCTGCACGACCAGCCGGGCGGCGATCAGGCGATGCTTGCCATACGCGAGGCGGACAACCGGCTGATACCGTCGGCGCGACGCATCTTCACCAACTCACGCCGGGTGAGCGAGCGGCTGGCCACGTATAACGGCATCGACAGCCGGCCGCTCTATCATCCGCCCCCGCTGGCGGAGCGCTACCTGTGTCGGGAGGCGGAAGATTTTCTGCTGCTTCCGAGCCGGATCAACGCGACGAAGCGGCAGGATCTCGTGGTGGAGGCTTTGTTCCATGTCCGTTCGGACGTACGCGTCCGGATCATCGGCACGCCCGACACGCGGGACTACTTCGAGCGGTTGCGAGCGCGCGCGGCATCACTTCCAGCGGGGCGAGTGCATTTCGACGGCGCCGTGAGCGACAGCGAGAAGATCGACCTGTTCGCGCGCTGCGCGGCGGTCCTGTTCGTGCCGTTCGACGAGGATTACGGCTACGTGACGCTGGAGGCGATGCTTGCCAGCAAGCCGCTGCTGACCTGCTCGGATTCGGGCGGCGTGCTCGAGTTCATCGAGCACGGACGTGACGCGCTGGTGTGTGAACCCGATCCGGTGGAGCTCGCCGCAGCGATGGATCGCCTCTGGATGGACCGGCCGATGGCAAGACGCATGGGCGCCGAGGCCCGTGCCGGCTACGACGCACTCGGGATCAGCTGGAGCCACGCCGTCGAGAGCCTGCTCGCGTGACCAGGCGAAGACCCGCTATCGATATCTTCTCCCCCTTGCCACCGCTTCGCACCGACATCGCCAATCACACCGCCGCGCTGTTGCCCGCATTGGCCCGGCTGGCGCGGGTGCGGGTCTGGACGGCGCAGGATGGTCCCATCGAGCTTGACGTGCCGGACGTCGAGGTGCATCGGTTCGATCCCGCCCGGGTGTCGAGTGCCACGCTCAATCAAGCCGACCTCACCTTCTTCAACATCGGCAACAATGCGTCGTTTCACCGTGGCATCCACCGTGTCGCGCGCCGCATGCCCGGCATCGTCATCCTGCACGACACCCGCCTGCAGCATTTCTTCGCCGCGTACGGTGAGGAGGAGGGACCGGAGCGAGAGTACTATCTCGATGCGCTGCAACGTGCGCACGGTCCCGCCGCGCGTGCCCTGGCGCAGGCCCGGATCGATGGGCGCGGCTCCTTGGAGGCGCTCGTCGATCAGGCACCGATGACCTCGGCGGTCTCGCGTGAAGCGCTCGGCGTGATCCTCCACAACCGCGCGGAGCAAGTCGCTCTGCAGCGACAGACAATGGTTCCGACCTATTATGTTCCGCTGTCTTTCGCCTTCGGGCCATCACCTGAACGAGCGCCTGCCCGCGATCCTGATGCGATCAGCCGACTGGTCATGTTCGGCTTCATCGGCGAGAATCGCCGCCTGCTCGCGATCCTGGACGCCCTCGCCGGCATGCCGGACCGTAGCCGTTATCGGCTCGACATCTTCGGGATGGTCGAGCAGGAGGACGAGGTGGATGCGAGGATCGCGTCCGCCGGCCTAGAGGGTCTGGTCCGACGCCATGGCTTCGTCTCGGAGGAGGTCCTGAGCCAGGCCTTGGCGGAGGCGCACCTGGCGCTGAACCTGAGATGGCCGAGCATGGGCGAAGCGTCAGGCAGCCAGCTGCGCATCTGGGCGGCTCGGTTGCCGGCCCTGGTGACGAAGGTCGGTTGGTACGCGCAGCTGCCCGAGAACGCCGTCTTCATGATCAACCCGGAGGACGAACGCGACGGGATCGTGCGACATCTGCGCGCGCTGCGCGCCTCGCCGTCACGCTACGCCGAGGCGGGAGAGAATGGACGACGCATCCTGGAGCAGCATCACTCGCCCGAGCGATATGCCGAGGCTCTGGTGGCGATCGCGTCCCAGCATCGTGCGCAGCATGCACGTCGGCTGGGGAGCACCCTCGCCGAGCGCTGTGCCCACCTGCTTCTCGAACTCGGTCCTCCTGACCTGTTCCGGCCGCTCGGCGAGGAGATCTCCCGGCGGATCGTCGAGTTGACCGGCGAGCGGCTGCAACGTGCCGGTGACGGCCGATCCTGATCGGCCGACAGCTTCCGAAGCGCGGCACCCCCGCATCCTCGCTCATGGAGCGACTGACTGTTCCGGGCTCGGACGGCGCGGGGCCGCCTGATCATCCTGGATGCGTCGCGACAGCAGGTCGTAGAACGCTTCCCCGTGCTGTGAATGTGCCGCGACTTCCTCGTTCTCCTCGAGAACCACCACCGCAGCGCCGTCCAGCAGCGCCCACGCACGGCGACGCGGGTCCACCGGATACCGGCGATCGCCCGGATAGAACGCCATCGTGTTTCCGAAATACTCGTACAGATCGATCTGCGGCGGGCAGACGCTCAGGTCCAGGATCTTGTCGATCTCGTATGTAAAGCTGCCGCCTACCTGCGCCATCACGACGGGTTCGCAGCGACCGTGTTTCTGCCGACGCACCACGACCGACGGTGTCTGATAATCGATCCCGGTCATGGGAACATTGAGGGCATCGAGCAGGTCGGTATCGACTTCGTCGGGAGGCGACATCCGCCAGCTGAAGGCCAGATCGTTCATGCGCCGCCAGGTTCCGACGCGCGTCATCACCGCGATGAGCTGCTGCACCGCCAGCGCCGCGGAGACCTGGTTGAAGTGGGTTCCGCCGGGCGGGAACGGCGGGAACGGATAGGACAGCTTGGCCTGCGCGGTCGTCTGCACCGCGTCCACGAGGTTGACGCCGGCTCGAGACAGGATCGCGCGATAGGCGGCGTGGAACTGCGTTCGATCCGTGAGCGAGGCGTGACACGGCCATCCTCGCGGCATGGTTTCCGGCTCGGTGGCTGCCTTCGATGGCGTGAGCAGGTAGAGGAACACCTTGCCGCGGGCGGCGTACCAGCGCTGCATCCGCATCAGCTTCGCGGCCCAGGCCTCGACGTGCGGTGCCGAGGCGGCGATGTCGCGCGTACAGTAATCGTCGAGATAGATATTCTCGTACAGGACGTTGTGCCTGCCGATGCTGATGAACCAGGTCGGCGATTCATGCAGCAGCGACCAGTAGACCTGCCCCTTCAGCTTCACCGCCGCCGCCAGCAGCGGGAAGGTGCGGGAGAAGTAGGCGGCGTAGCCGTGCATGAAATTCCCCGATAGCACCGCAGGTCGCGTCAGCACGGGTAGCACGATGGGAGGCTGAACCCCGTGCAGCGCCCGATCGCTGTACATCGGCACCCCGGCCACCACGCGGTGGAAGGCGTTCATGTAGACCAGCAGGCTCGGGATGGCGATCATGGCCATCCCGAGCAGGATCGGCAGGCGCCAGAACGGGATCCGCCGCATCAGAAGCGGAAATACAGGAACGGACGGAACGGATCGGTGACGGCCTTGTCCAGCGCGACGGCGAACAGCACCACGCCGATCAACTCGACCATCAGCCGGCCCGGCCGGCGCGTGAGAAGCCAGGCTGCTGCCGCATCGACACCGTAGATGCGTGGCGCCAGGCTCACCAGGAGACCCGCGATCGTCGCGGTGGCCAAGGCCAATTCCCACTGGAACTCGACGCCGATCGCGGCGGGATGGGTCATCGCCGTCGCGAACTGCATCAGCTGCGGCAGCGAGTTCACGCGGAAGATCGTCCAGCCGACCATCACGACCACCAACGTCGCAGCGTTGGCAGCGACCCTCGGCATCCTGTCCAGCAGGCGCAGCAGGAACAGGCGATCAAGCACCAGGAAGAGCCCGTTGTAGCCGCCCCACAGGACATAGGTCCAGGCGGCGCCATGCCACAGGCCGCTGGCCAGGAAACAGATCCACAGGTTCGCCATTCGCCGCCACGGCGCAACCCGGTTGCCGCCGAGCGGGATGTAGAGGTACTCGCGGATCCAGCTCGACAGCGAGATATGCCAGCGCCGCCAGAACTCGGTGATGCTGCAGCTGATGTAAGGCCTGTTGAAATTCTCGTTCAGCCGGAAGCCGAACATGCGCGCCAAGCCGATGGCCATGTCGGAGTAGGCACTGAAGTCGATGTAGATCTGGATCGTGAACAGCACGACGCCGATCCAGGCGGTCTCGAATCCGAGCTGACCGGCCGGAAGACCGAAGATACGATCGCTGCCCGGACCCACGATGTCGGCGATCAACAGCTTCTTGATGACCCCGAGCATGAAGCGCGCGAACCCGTCCAGGATCAGGCCCTCGTGAAGCGGCGGCGGATCGCGGAACTGGGCCTCGATCTCGTGGTACTTGATGATCGGGCCGGCCAGCAGCTTGGGAAAGAAGAACACGTA
>CAXTOE010000029.1:0-5430 GCA_964245685.1 uncultured Acetobacteraceae bacterium
GTCGCCACCGGCGGCGGCTCCAGCCCGAGGTCGAGCGCCTCCAGCCGCTTGATCTCGTCGCGCAGCCGCGCCGCGGTCTCGAACTCCAGGTCGGCGGCGGCGGCGCGCATGCGTCGCTCCAGCTCGCCAATCGAGGAGCGCAGGTCGCGCCCGACCAGCTCCAGCGCGCCGGCATCCTTCACCGGCGCCACGGTCACGTAGTCCTGCTCGAACACCGAGCTCATCGCCTCGCCGATATGCGTGCGCACCGATTGCGGCGTGATGCCGTGCGCCTCGTTCCAGGCGTGCTGCTTCTCGCGACGGCGCTGCGTCTCCTCGATGGCGAAGCGCAGGCTCTCGGTCATCACGTCGGCGTAGAGCAGCACCCGGCCGTCGACGTTGCGCGCCGCCCGGCCGATGGTCTGCACCAGCGAGGTGCGGCTGCGCAGGAAGCCCTCCTTGTCGGCGTCCAGGATCGCCACCAGCGCGCATTCCGGGATGTCGAGGCCCTCGCGCAGCAGGTTGATGCCGATCAGCACGTCGAACACGCCGAGACGCAGGTCGCGGATGATCTCGATCCGCTCCAGCGTGTCGACGTCGGAGTGCAGGTAGCGCACCTTGATGCCGGCCTCGGTCATGTAGTCGGTCAGGTCCTCGGCCATGCGCTTGGTCAGCGTCGTGACCAGGATGCGGCTGCCTGCCCCGATCACCAGCCGGCACTCCGCCAGCAGGTCGTCGACCTGGTGCTCGACCGGCCTGATCTCGGTCACCGGGTCGATCAGCCCGGTGGGCCGGATCACCTGCTCGGCGAACACGCCGGCGGTGCGCTCCAGCTCCCAGGGGCCCGGGGTGGCGCTGACGAACACCGTCTGCGGCCGGAACTGCTCCCACTCGTCGAAGCGCAGCGGCCGGTTGTCGAGGCAGGAGGGCAGCCGGAAGCCGAACTCCGACAGGATCGACTTGCGCGCATGGTCGCCGCGCTCCATGCCGCCGATCTGCGGCACGGTGACGTGGCTCTCGTCGACGATCAGCAGCGCGTCCTCGGGCAGGTACTCGAACAGCGTCGGCGGCGGCTCGCCCGGCTTGCGGCCGGACAAGTACCGCGAGTAGTTCTCGATGCTTTTGCAGGAGCCGGTGGTCTCCATCATCTCCAGGTCGAACGTGCAGCGCTGCTGCAGCCGCTCCGCCTCCAGCAGCTTGCCCTGTGCGGTGAACTCGTCGAGCCGCGCGCGCAGCTCCTGCTTGATCAGCACCGTGGCCTGCGCCAGCGTCGGCCGCGGCGTCACGTAGTGGCTGTTGGCGTAGATGTTGGCCTCTTCCAGCTCGCCGGTCTTCTCGCCGGTGAGCGGGTCGAACTCGACCAGGCTCTCGATCTCGTCGCCGAACAGGGTGATGCGCCAGGCGCGGTCCTCGTTCTGCACCGGAAAGACGTCCACGGTCTCGCCGCGCACCCGGAAGGTGCCGCGCTGGAAGGCGGCGTCGTTGCGCCGGTACTGCTGCTCGACCAGGGCACGGATCATGGTGTCGCGGTCGATGCGGCCGCCGCGCTCGAGCCGCACCACCATGCGCGAGTAGGTTTCGACCGAGCCGATGCCGTAGATGCACGACACCGAGGCCACGATGATGACGTCGTTGCGCTCGAGCAGGGCCTGGGTCGCCGCGTGCCGCATGCGGTCGATCTGCTCGTTGATCTGGCTGTCCTTCTCGATATAGGTGTCCGAGCGCGGCACGTAGGCCTCGGGCTGGTAGTAGTCGTAGTAGCTGACGAAGTACTCGACCGCGTTGTCGGGGAAGAACTGCTTCATCTCGCCGTAGAGCTGTGCGGCCAGCGTCTTGTTCGGCGCCAGGATCAGGGTGGGCTTCTGCACCGCCTCGATCACCTTGGCCATCGAGAAGGTCTTGCCCGAGCCGGTGACGCCGAGCAGCACCTGGTCGCGCTCGCCGCCCTGCAGCCCGGCCACCAGCTCGCGTATCGCGGTCGGCTGGTCTCCTGCCGGCTCGTAGGGCGAGACCACCTTCATCACCCGCGTCTTCGGCTTCGCCGCCTGCTTGTCCGGCACGAAGATCTCGGCGGCCGGGCGCATCACCTGGCTGGATTTGCGGGCGGGCTTCTTGGTCAGGGCGGCGGTCGGCATGACGCCAGAATGGGCGCAGCCGCGGCCGCCATGCAAGTTGCCTTGCCGTCCCCAGGTCGGCGAACTGGGTTCTCGTCGCCTCCTGGCCTCCTTGCGGTATGTATTCGGTAGCGTTACGAGAGCATCTTCCGACAGGGACAGGCCGAGATGGCACTGGTTGCGGGCTCTCTCGAGTATCTCACGCTCGGGCAGGCGATCGACTACCTCGCACCGATACCGGTGGGTGCGACGCTCACCTCGACCGAGATCGACGAGAACGTCCTCCACAACGGTCATAGCTTCGGACCGGTCGTGAATGGTACGGGCTTTACGTTCGACGCGTCGGAAACGCCGACCGGAGGCACTGTCGCCGGCTTTGTCCTGGACGTCGGCACCGAAGAATCTCTCAGTGTCAGCGACCTCGACGTCCCGCTGGTGCAGTTCTATCAGGTAGCGTCTCTAGGGCTTGGTGAGGCCCTGGAGCCGACGCTGCTCGGCGGTGACGACGTGTTCACGGAGAATGGTGACACCCATTCTGGCCCCTACGAGCCCTTCACCGTACATGGCTACGGTGGCGACGACGAGTTCGACTTCAACTACCTGCCCCAGCTCCTGAGCGTCGATGGAGGTTCGGGACTGGACCGCGCGGTGCTGCCGTTGCTCTACGGCACGACGCCCGCGATCATCAGCCCGGGACAGGTCGTGCTCGCGGCCGGGTCGAACAGCTTCACCTCCGTCGAGACGATGCAGTTCCTGGACGGCTCGCTCTTCCTCGACCCGCAGACCAGCGGCGGCCGCACCGACGCGCTGTCCCAGGCGATCCTGGGGCGCGTGCCCGACACCGTGAGCCTCGGCTACTGGGACAGTGCCCTGCAGAGCTACGGGGCCCAGGCGGTAGCGCAGGGGCTGCTGGCCACGCCGGAGGCGCAGGCACGCTTGGCCACGCTGCCCGACGCCGGCTTCGTGACCGCACTCTACCAGGGCGTGCTGGGTCGCTCCCCGGAGGCTGCCGGTCTCTCCTACTGGACCGGCCAGCTGGCCGCGGGCAGTTCCCGTGCCTTGATCGCGACCCAACTCTCCGGCACCGACGAGGTTCAGGCGCACCTGGCGCCGACGTTCGGGACGGGCCTATTCGCCATCAGCCCGCTCGCGGTCGCGGCAGCGCGCATCGAGATCGCCGCCTACGGCACGCCCGACGGCCTCGTCAGTGATAATTTTCCTGTAGATGACCTTAGCCTCCTGCGGAGCGGATCCGAGACGCTGCTGAGCTTCGAGCAGAACACGGCCTCCGCGCTGAGCGCGCAGACGGCTGCGCAGACCAACGCCGGCTTCGTCAACACGGTGATCCAGAACGCCTACGGCATGCCGGATCCGGCCGCATCGGCCTATTACACCGCGCAGCTCGATTCCGGCCGCGGTGCGCGCGCCGATGTGCTCGCCGCCTATGCCTTCTCTCCCGGCGTGGATGCACGCGTCGCACCCTACGTGACCGATCACGGGCTGGCACTGACCTGAGGCCTGCCGAGGGCACCGCTGGAGACGTGCCGCGGCATTGGGGGGACGGGCAGCGAAGCCGTGCGGCATGCAACCACCCCTCCCCCGCGGCGTCCTCACCGGCGGATGCACAGCAACCGCGACGAGGACAGGATCCATGACCCAGACCGCAACCGACGAGACCACCGCCAAGCTGTGGGACATGATCCGCGACATCGGCTTCGCGATGCTCACCAGCGAGGATGGTGGCCAGCTCCGCGCCCGGCCGATGGTGGCGAGCCAGAAGGAGTTCGGCGGCACGCTCTGGTTCTTCACCCGTGCCAGCGCGCACAAGGTGGACGAGGTGCAGGAGCATCACCGCGTCGGCGTGACCTACGCCGAGCCGAGCAAGCAGAACTACGTCTCGCTCTCCGGCAACGCCTCCCTGGTGCGCGACCCGGGCGAGATCGCGTCGCACTGGGGCGAGTCGCTGCGCACCTGGTTTCCCAAGGGCAAGGAGGATCCGGACATCGCGCTGCTCAAGGTCGACGTCACCCAGGCCGAATACTGGGACGCGCCCTCGTCGGCGATGGTGCACGCCTATGGCTACGTGAAGGCGACCCTGACCGGCACGCCGCCGCACCCGGGCGGCAACGAGAAGCTCAACTTCGACTGAAGCCCGTCCGGCGCCGCCGGACGGACCCGGTCACTTGGCGCGACTGGGCATCTCGTCCGCCGCGATCAGGGCGTCGGTGATCGCCACCGCCCGGCGTGCCTGGTGCTTGATGGCGTCGAAATCCTCCTGGCGCGGCGGCCGGTTCTCGGCCCCCACGATCGCCGAGGCGCCATATGGAGAGCCGGCCTCCAGCATCGTCTCGTCGGTGTAGCCGGTGGGCAGGATCACCATGCCCAGGTGCGCCATCGGCGCGTACATGGCCAGCGTGACCACCTCGGTGCCGCCGTGCGGCCAGGACGCGGTGGCGAAGGCGCCGCCCAGCTTGCCGGCCAGGGCGCCACGCTTCCATTGCGAGCCGAGCTGGTCGAGGAAGTTCTTCAGCTCGGTCGCCATCGCGCCGAAATAGCACGGCGTGCCGAACAGGATCGCGTCGGCCCACTCGGCGTCGTCCTTGGTGGGCGCCTCGTACAGCGCGTTCTGCCGCTTGGCTTCCTCCAGCCAGCCCTTGACTTGGCCCATGCTCTCCTCGCTCGCCACCTCGCGCGCGCGTCGCAGCCGCACCTCGGCACCTGCCTCGCGCGCGGACTCCGCGGCGGCCTTGGCGAGCGATTCGACGGAACCGCTGCGGGAGTAGAAGACGATCAGCATGCGGGTGGGACTGGGCAAGTGGCGCTCCGTGTCAGGTGGCGGGGTCAGGCGGCGGAATGGCCGCCCACCCTCACGCACATGATGTCGTCTGCGGCTTCGGCAATGGCCGCGAGGGGAAGGCTCACCCTCGGCCGTCGCACTATGGCGCGAGATGCCGGCGCACCGGATGTGCTAGCCGTGGCCAGATGACGACAGGGATCGACGGAGCCCGCACCGGCTCGACCCGCGCCGAGCCGCAGCCGGGCCTCCCGGAGCCGCAATCGCCGGATGCACCACTCGCGGCACCGCACGACCTGACCCGCGTGATGCTCACCGTGCTGGTCGTGGGACTGCTGATCCTGTGCTCGTTCTGGGTGATCCGCCCGTTCCTGCCGGCGACCATCTGGGCGGTCACCATCGTCGTCGCCACCTGGCCGCTGCTGCTGCGCCTGCAGGCGGCGCTGTGGCGCAGCCGCGGACTGGCGGTCGCGGTGACCACGCTGGTGATCCTGGTGGGGGTGATAACCCCCGTGTGGGGGGGCCCCGCGGCCCAGCAGGCCC
>CAXTOE010000029.1:5440-11729 GCA_964245685.1 uncultured Acetobacteraceae bacterium
GGGTGGGGTCCATCACCCCGTTCTGGCGGGCCCCCGCGACCATCCTGGACCATGCCGACGACCTCTCACGCCTCGCCCAATCCGCCGCCGCGTTCCGCATCCCCGCGGCACCGCGCTGGGTGGACGCGCTGCCGCTGATCGGCCCGGAGGCCGTGCGTGGCTGGACCGGGCTGCAGGATCTCGGCCTGTCGCAGCTGGCGCCGCGCGCGGCACCCTACGCGGCCCGGCTGACGCGCTGGTCGATCGGCCTGATCGGCAGCTTCGGCCTGCTGGTGGTGCAGTTCCTGCTGACGGTGGCGATCACCGCGATCCTGCATGCCCGTGGCGAGGCGGCGCGTGGCCTCGTGCTCCGCTTCGGCCACCGCCTCGCCGGCACGCGGGGCCGGCAGATGATGATGCTCGCCGGGCAGTCGATCCGCGCGGTGGCGATCGGGGTGATGGTAACCGCCGTGGTCGAGTGCCTGGTGGGGGGCGCCGGCCTGGCGCTGGCGCGGGTGCCGCTCGCCGCCGTGCTGACGGCGGTGATGTTCGTGGTCTGCCTGGCTCAGGCGGGTCCGGGCGTGGTGCTGATCCCTGCGGTGATCTGGATGTACGCCTTCCGCGACGCCGGCCACGCGACGCTGCTGCTCTTGCTGACGGTCGCCGCGATCGCGATCGACAACGTGCTGCGCCCGTTCCTGATCCGCCGCGAGGCGGACCTGCCGACGCTGCTGGTGCTGAGCGGCGTGATCGGCGGCCTGGCCGCGTTCGGGCTGGTCGGGCTGTTCGTGGGACCGGTGGTGCTGGCGGTCAGCTATACCCTGCTGCAGGCCTGGATCGGTGAGGATGGGTGAGGTCTGACGTCGGCTCCGCGCTGATCCCGGTCATCTGCGGGCGGAAATCGACCTCCTGAGCGCGGACATGGCTCGCCCGCTCCGTCATTGACGGCTTCCAGCCGGCATTCGTCCGTCCTGGAGACGGTCGTGGGCCTGCCGTATGTTCAGCGAAGGCGAGGCTCCGGACGTCTTCGCCGTCGGCATCGGGAGAGGGAGGTGATGAGCCAGGCACAGGCACCCGACTTGGTCGAACACGTCTCTGCCGTGCCGTTCGAGGCGACGCTGGAGCGCCTGACGGAGGCAATCGCACGCGCCGGCCTGATCCTGTTCAGCCGGATCGACCACCAGGCCGGCGCGCGCGAAGTCGGGCTGGAGATGCCGCCCGCAACGGTGCTGACCTATGGTCATCCGAAGGGCGGCACGCCGATCATGGTCGCGGTCCCCCTGGCGGCACTCGATCTGCCGCTGCGCGTGCTCGTGCGGGTACGGGAGGACGGGCGGACGGTGATCGCCTTCCGCCCCAGCGGAGCGGCACTCCGCGGGCTCGGCGTTCCCGACCCGCTTGCCATCCGGCTTGAGCCGGCGCAGCAACTTCTCGTCGATGCTGCGGCGTCGTGAGCGAGTTCATGAGGCGGATCGCGCCCGAGCCTGACGGGGTTGTCGCGGGCTAAGGATCAAGGCCTCCGAGACGAGCCAGGGGTGATCTCGCACCGGCTGCTGCACGGCTCCCGCGCGCTCCGCGGGTCGGCTGGAACCGGTCCGTCACGGACAAGCAACGGCATCGGCGCGCCCGACCACGCGACCTGCTGACCGAGCCGAGACCGACCGGTCATCATCAAGGTGTCGCTGCTGCCCTGGACGGGTCGACGTGATGTTTTCGATCCGCTCCGGGTGCCGTCGCGAAGTGGCGCGCGTAGGCGCGGCTGAAGGCAGTCTCCGACTCGTAGCCGACCTCCGCCGCGATCGCGGCAATCGGCTCGCTGCCGGCGCGAAGCCGGCTGCGGGCCAGCGACAGCCGAAGGTTCGCGAGGAAGGCAAGAGGCGCGTGGCCGCACGCCGCCCGGAACAGCCGGACGAGCGTCGCGCGTGACGTCATCGCCTGCTCGGCGAGCTCGTCGAGAGTCCAGTGCCGTGCCGGGTCGCGGAGCATGGCAGAGAGCACGCGCGCGGTCTGACGCCTTCCCAGGAGAGCAAGGGTGCCGACCTCGTCGCCGCCACCGTGCTCGAGATGGGTCCGCAGCACGAGGACGAAGATCGCGGTGGCCAGCGCGCCAGCGATGGCTGCCGCGCCGAGCCGGTTGCGACCCAGCTCAAGCCGGATGAGCTCGACCATGCGGCGGACAGCGCCGGCGTCCTGCCCTGTCGCCGCGGCGAGGATGATGACGGGCGGCAGTCCTGCCAGAACCATGTTGCCGCTCGCCGCCTCGAACCGCAGCCGGCCGCAGACGAGCGTCGTATCGGGATCGCCCTCGACGTTGGCCTTGACCACGATCCCGTCCTCCCGCCGCTCGCGAACCGTGGGTCTCGACGCTGGCCCGCTGCTGCCGGGCGCCGCCCGCACCGTGTGCGGGCCACCGTGCGGAAGCACCGCCACGTCTCCCGTCAGCAGCTCAATGCCGCGGCGCCCTCCGGCGTCGAGCGTACACGACCCGCTGGTGACGATGTGGAACGGCGCCCAGCCGGGTTCCTCGGGCCCGTGCGGCGATGCCCACTGTGCGCGGAAGCGGCAGATCTGCTGCAGCTCGGGATGGACACGCAGGAAAGGCGTGAGCCGTGCGACGACATCGCCATCCTCCATGTCGGACCTCCTGACCCACTGGCATCGCACCTGATCCGCGGCGCTAGGCCTCTGCGCCGCCCGGGTAAGGGCATCGCCACGGGCGCGTCGTAGGATTCCGGGACACGACGACTGAAGCAACGAAATTGTTGGGCCGTCCGCCCGGCTTGAAAGCCCGGGATCCGCGGTGCCGACCGGACGAAGGAGCATCTTCATGCCTGAGACGAGACACCTCGACGCTCTGGTGATCGGAAGCGGCGAAGGCGGCAAGTATCTCGCCTGGCACCTGGCACGATCCGGCCGCCGCACCGCCGTCGTCGAGCGGCGTTGGATCGGCGGGTCATGCCCGAACATCAATTGCCTGCCGAGCAAGAACGAGATCTGGAGCTCTCGGGTCGCGAGGCTGATCCGGGATGCGGGACATTACGGCGTCTCCACCGGCCCGGTCGCGATCGACATGGAGCGCGTGCGTGCCCGCAAGCGCGAGATGGTCGACGGCCTCATCGCCATGCATCTCGAGCTGTTCGAGAGCAGCGGGGCCGAGCTGATCATGGGCCACGCGCGCCTGGTCGGCGACCGGCGGGTCGAGGTGTCGCTGAACGAGGGCGGCACGACGATGCTGACCGCCGACAGGCTGTTCCTCAATCTGGGCACCCACGCCGCCATCCCGAACGTGCCAGGATTGGCGGACGCAGCTCCGCTGACGCATATCGAGGCGCTCGAGCTCGGCCGCGTTCCCGACCACCTGCTCGTGGTGGGTGGCGGCTATGTCGGGCTCGAGCTCGCCCAGGCGTTCCGCCGCTTCGGCTCGGAAGTGACCATTCTCGAGCATGGCGACCGTCTCGCCGGCCGCGAGGACGAGGAGGTTGCCGAAGCGCTGCTCGACATGCTCCGCGACGAGGGGGTGACGGTCCGTTTCGGCGTGCGGCTGCGCGAGGTCCTAGGGCGCTCCGGCGAAGGCGTAACGGTGCGAGCAGAGACGCCGGCGGGGATCGTGACCCTGAGAGCGAGCGACATCCTGGTCGCGGCCGGCCGCATCCCCAACACGGAAGGTATCGGACTCGAGACGGCCGGAGTCGAACTGACCGAACGCGGCTTCATCGCCGTCAACGAGCGGCTCGAGACCAGCGTGCCCAACGTCTGGGCGATCGGAGAGGCCGCCGGCAGCGCACAGTTCACCCACGTCTCGTTCGACGACTATCGGATTATCCGCGACAACCTCGCCGGCGGCCATCGCAGCACGCGCGACCGGTCGATCCCCTACGTCATGTTCACCGAGCCGCCACTGGCGCGCGTGGGACTGAGCGAGGGTGAGGCGGCGCGCGCAGGGATCGGCGTGCGGACGGCGACACTGCCGATCCGTATGGTGCTGCGGTCCCGGACCATGTCCGAGACACGGGGCTTCATGAAAGCCGTGGTGGCCACCGACAGCGACCGCATTCTCGGCTTCACCATGCTCGGCGCAGAGGCGGGCGAGGTCATGGCCGTGGTGCAGACCGCGATGCTCGCCGACATGCCATACACCGGGCTGCGCGACGCGATCATCGCCCACCCGACGATGGCCGAGGGACTCAATGGACTTCTTGCCGGCATGCCGGCCCACCGAGCCGGTACGCCGCACCCGATCGGAGACGAGCCATGACCATCTTCTATCGCACGCAGACCGTCGATGAGGTCGAGATCTTCTACCGCGAGGCCGGTCCGCGTGACGCGCCGGTGATCCTGCTGCTGCACGGCTTTCCGACCGCCGGCCACATGTTTCGTGACCTGATCCCGCACCTGGGCGACCGCTACCGGGTGATCGCGCCTGACCTGCCCGGCTTCGGCAACACGATCACGCCGGTCAGAGGCCGGTTCGAGTACACGTTCGACACCCTTGCGCGTTCCATCGGCCGCTTCGTCGACGAGATCGGGCTCGACCGCTACGCGCTCTACGTCTTCGACTACGGCGCGCCCGTCGGTCTGCGTCTCGCGGCTGCACATCCGGAGCGCGTGTCCGCCATCATCACGCAGAACGGGAACGCCTACGAGGAGGGCCTGAGCGACGCGTGGGAGCCGTGGCGGACCTACTGGCGCGAGCCGACGCAGGTGAATCGGGACGCGTGCCGTGCCTCGCTTTCGCCGGAGGCGATCCGCGAGGGGCAGTACCGAGCCGGCACGGCGGCAGGCCGAGTTTCACCGGATGGCTACACGCTCGACATCGCCTACATGGCGCGGCCGGGCGCCGACGAGATCCAGCTCGACCTGATCCTGGACTACCGAACCAACGTGGCGCTCTACCCGGATTTCCAGCGCTATCTGCGTACGCATCGGCCGCCGCTGCTCGCGGTGTGGGGAGGAAACGACCGTCACTTCCTGCCGGCCGGCGCCGAGGCGTACAGGCGTGATCTTCCGGATGCGGAGATCCACCTGCTCGACACGGGGCATTTTGCACTCGAGACGCACGTAGAGGAGATTGCAGCTCTGATCGGGGAGTTTCTGCCGAGGCATCTTGACGCGAGCACGGGACGCCCGAGCAGAACCGAGGAGCGCGTCGCGGACGATCGACCGGAGGCTGGCACGGTGGCGGCGTTCCAGCGTGCGCGCACGACCCCGCTGCCGCTCCCGACGGTCATCGAACGGCTGCGATCCGCGATCGCGGCGAGCGGGCTATGGGTGCTTCACGAGATCGACCCGCAGGCGATCCTGGCGCGGGTCGGGCACGACATCGGGGCGGTGCGGCAGATCCTGTTCTTCCATCCGGACCGGATGGTGCGCCTGCTTGGGGCGGATCCGGCCGCGCTGCTCGAGGCGCCGCTGAAACTCGCCATCATGGCCCTGCCCGACGGTTCCGCCAGCGTCAGATGGACGGACCCGGCGCTCGCCTTCGGCCGCTACGGCAACCCGGCCCTGAGCCAGCTGGGGCAGGAGCTGGCGACCCTGTGCGAGAAGATCGTCACCGAGGCGTTGGACTTCGACGAGGATTAGGTGCCGCCCCGCTACCAGGAGCAGTGCGGCTCCATGTCTGCCTCTCGCCGCCGCAGCGGAACGTCCGCCACCGGCCAGCCTATCGGCACGCTCGTCTTTCAAGCGCCATGTTCGGTGAAGCGAGGACCTCGCGAGCCGCCGATCCTCACAGCATCGGCATCCCGCCCGTCACCGGCACCAGAGCGCCCGACATGTAGCTTCCCTCGCTCGACGCCAGGAGCACGAACGCCCCCGCCATCTCGGCCGGCTGACCGGCACGCCCGAGCGGCGTGGTGCTGCCGAGCTCCTTCATCTGCTCTGCCGTCTTGGCGATCGGCTGTATCGGCGTCCAGACCGGTCCCGGCGCCACGCAGTTCACCCGTATGCCCTTGGGCGCCAGCAGGTTCGACAACGCGACGGTGAGGCTGTTGATCGCGCCCTTGGTGGCCGCATAGATCACCATCGTGTTCGTCGCCACCTTGCTCTGCACGCTGGTGGTGTTCACGATCGCCGCCCCCGGCCGCATGTGCGGCACCGCGGCCTTGGCGAGATAGACCATGGCGAAGACGTTCGCGGCGAATGCGCCTTCGAGGTCCGTCTCGGTCAGGTCGTCCAGTTCCTCGTTCACGGTCTGCGCGGCCGCGTTGTTGACGAGAACGTCGATGCCGCCGAGTTCTTGCACCGTTCGCGCCACCATCTCGCGGCACCAGGCCGCGTTCCTGATGTCGCCCGGCAGCAGCAGGGCACGACG
>CAXTOE010000029.1:11739-14535 GCA_964245685.1 uncultured Acetobacteraceae bacterium
GTACGAGATCGCGACGTCCGCGCCCTCGCGCGCGTAGGCGATCGCCACCGCGCGGCCGATGCCCGAATCGCCGCCGGTGACGAGCGCCACCTTGCCCGTCAGCAGCCCCTTGCCGACGTAGCTCTGCTCGCCGTGATCGGGCTTGTTTCGCATTCTCGTCTCGAGGCCGGGCCGCTCCTGCGGCGACTCCTCGATCGGCGCCTGCTGACTGCTCTTCCGCGGATCGTCACTCATCGGTTCCATGCTCCTGCAAACCGGCCAGGACAGGCGAACGGTCGGGACCGGCTTTCGTTCTGCGTGATCCCGGCGGTCGCGCTGTCCCTCGACCGGGACCACGACCCGACGCGCGTCACCATCCCCGGCGCCTGGGCCCGATCAGCCGCCGACGGCGACGGCGAGCAGGACCAGCGAAGCCACCAGCAGGGTGAAGATCACGATCGAGCCGAGACCGAGCAGTGCCATGCGGCACAGCGTGCCGAGGATGCCGGTGCCGTAGACGCCGCGCATGTGCGTGAACAGGTGCACGGGCGGCAGCAGCAGCAGCAGGTTCGCCCCGAGATGCGCCCAGTCGCCCACCATTACCGCGAGCACCACGACCGCGCTCGCGGTGATCGAGTGCATCGAGAAGACGAGATGGTCGAACAGCGTGAAGCCACGGCCGAGGAACAGCAAGGCGAGCATCAGCGCGGAGGCGGGTAGCATCAGGATCGCGAAACGCTCGGCCCAGTCGGCGATGAAGCGCACCAGCTCCGCGGGTTCGGCCACCGCGTGCGAGACCCGCGCGCGGATCCAGCGATCAACCTCGCGGGCGTGCGCGCTTCTGCCGACGCTGCTCCGCGCCTCCTTGAGGTCGCCTACGCTTTTCGAGATCTCGTATTGCACCTCGGCGAGGTCGTCCGCACGGATGCGCGGCACGTGCATCGGACGCGCGAGCAGGGAGGCCACGGTGAACAGCAGGAACAGCGCGATCAGCACCAGGCGGAGCGGCGGCAGCTGCGAGGTCCGGCGACCCTCGAGGTAGTCGCGGGTGAGGCGGCCGGGCCTCCAGGCGAGGCGGCCGAGCGTGCGCGAGAGGCGGCTGTCGGCATGGGTGAACGCCTCGGCGAGTTCGGCCCCGAGATGGCGGAGCGAGCGGTGGCGCGCCTCCTCCGACTGGCCGCAGCTCGAACACCAGCGCCCGGTGAGCCCGGAGCTGCAATTCAGGCAGACGAACGCCTGCGATGCGGCGCCGTGCTGGTCGTGATCGTGCATCGGAGGAGCCTAATGCGGCAGGTGGTTCCGGTGCCATGCCGCCGCTAGTCGCGGCACGGAGGTGACCAGGATGCCGCAGGCACAGGCAAGGGCGCTGCCCTCGACCCGCTGGGGCCGGTGGCCCCAGACCCCGATCCTCGGCAGCTGAATTCGGGGGGCGAAGCCCCCTCCCTGCTACGGCCGAAGCTCCGACAGCACCGTCGGGATCAGCTCGGAGACGGTCGGGTGGATCGGCACCGCGCGCTCTAGCGACGTGTACGGCACCTTGGCGTTCATCATGTCCAGCACGCCGTGGATCGCCTCGTCGCCGCCAGGGCCGAGGATCGAGGCGCCGAGGATATGGCCGGTGTCGCCGTCCACCACGAGCTTCATGAAGCCGAGCGTCTCGCCCTTCTCCACCGCCCGTCCGACCCGGCTCATCGGCCGCGTGCCGATCCGCACCGGCCGACCCGACCGCCGCGCCGCCGCCTCGGTCAGGCCGACGCGGCCGAGCGGCGGGTCGAGGTAGAGCGCGTAGCCTGGGATGCGGTCGCTCACCCGGCGCCGCTCGCCGTCGAGCAGGTTCGCCGCGACGATCTCGAAGTCGTTGTACGCCGTGTGGGTGAAGGCGCCGCGGCCGTTGCAGTCGCCGAGCGCCCAGATGCCGGCGACGCTGGTGCGCAGCTCGTCGTCCACGGTGATGAAGCCGCGCGCATCCACCGCCACCCCGGCCTGGTCCAAACCGAGCTGGTCCGTGTTCGGACGTCGTCCGACGGCCAGCAGCACGTGCGAGCCGTGGATCGCCGGCGCGCCGTCGAGGCTCACCGCGACCCCGTCGGCCTCGGGCTGGAAGCCGATGCAGCCGGCGTTCAGGTGGACCGCGACGCCCTCGCGCTCGAGGATGTCGCGCACCGCGTCCGAGACGTCCTCGTCCTCGTGCCCGATCAGGCGCGGCCCGCGCTCGACGACGCTCACGGTACTGCCGAAGCGGCGATAGATCTGCGCGAACTCCAGCCCGACATAGCTGCCGCCGATCACCACCAGCCGCTTCGGCACCTGCTCCAGTTCCAGGATCGAGGTGTTGGCCAGCACCTCCACCTGGTCGATCCCGGGCATCTCCGGGATCAGCGCGCGGCCGCCCACGTTGATGAAGATGCGGTCGGCGACCAGCCGCTCCTCGCCCACCACGACCTCGTGCGGCGCGACGAAGCGCGCATGACCCTCGAACACGGTGCACCGCTCCATGCCCTTCAGCCAACCCTCGACGCCGCGGCGCGAGTCGCCGGAGATCCGGTCCTTGCGCGCCTTGACCACCGCCATGTCGACCGAGACGCTGCCGCCGATCTGCACGCCGAACTCCGCGGCGCGACGTGCCAGGTGGGCGGCATGGGCGCTCGCCACCAGCGTCTTGGTCGGCGTGCAGCCGGTGTTCACGCAGGTGCCGCCGAACAGCTTGCGCTCGATCAGCGCGACATCCATGCCGGCGGCGGTGAGCCGCCCGGCGAGCGGCGGCCCGGCCTGCCCGGCGCCGATGACGATGGCGTCGAAGCGGCGGCTCACGCGGCC
>CAXTOE010000030.1:0-7626 GCA_964245685.1 uncultured Acetobacteraceae bacterium
ATCCCGTGCTGCGTCAGCCAGACCTCGAGGCCGCTGCCGACCATAGCGCTGTGCCTGCCCTTGTGGAACACCGCATCGGGCTGGATCGCGAGCGGCGCCAGCGTGCGGACCTGTCCCGAGGCGAGGGAGAAGTGACCGGCCTCCTCGATGTGGAACACCTGCAGCACCGGCAGCCCGCGCCCGCGCGCGCCGTCGACCAGCCGCTGGGCGGACAGCACGAACGGCGCGACGTCCTCGTCGCTCCAGTACGAGGCGTGGCGAAACGATTCTTGGACGTCGATGACGAGCAGCGCCGTATCGAACATCGCGAGCCTCCTAGCTCATGGCAGGGCCGAAGCATGTGCCGAGTTCTGAGATCGCGAAAGCACAGGCGCTGCCAGATTGCGGACATATCCGGCCATGGAGCGTGCGGCGAGCGGCCGCATCCCGCCGTGGATGTGACGCCCCGCACCATGGGTTGACGTCGGCCGCCTAGAAATGGCGGCAGATCACGGTCTTCGCGTCCTGGTACGGCACGTTCGAAAAAATCTCCATCGGATTCAACGGTTTGAGTCGCCGGAGAGCATGGCACGGCAGGTGCACAGGTCAGCGCATCGGGCGGTGCAGGCCCGTGCCATCGGCGGAGAGCATCGTGATCGGACTGCAGTCTTGAGCATGTCGACCTGTCTGCGGGACGACATCGTCGGCGTGACGGCGGCGCCGGTCGACCGAGCCGACAGGATCCACGACATCGACGTGATCCGTGGTTTCGCCCTGTTCGGCGTCGCCTGGATGAACCTGTTCGAGACCACACGCGCCCTCATGCCGGCGGCGACGGCAGCCTCGCTTCCATCGCCGCCACTCGACCGCGTCGTGGCCTTCCTCGGCGACTGGTTGATCGTAGGAAAGGCCCAGTGCCTGTTCGGCGTCCTGTTCGGCGTCGGCTTCGCGCTGTTCACCGAGCGTGTCCTGCGACGTGGTGCCGCTGCCGGTCGTGTCTATGCGCGTCGCCTGACCTTTCTTCTCGTCATCGGGCTCCTCCACCTGTTCCTTCTCTGGTTCGGCGACATCCTGCACGACTACGCCCTGCTCGGGTTCCTGCTCCTGTCGACGCGGCGGCTTCCGACGAAGGCTCTTCTCGTCGCAGGCAGCGTTCTTCTCGTGTTCTCCGACCAGGCGGTATCGCTGCTCGCGGCTCACCTCGCCGACCCTGCCTCGAGCCTGCACCGACACGCGGCGACCGCAGCACTCCATGACGCGCTGTGGCATGCGCTGTCCCAGGGCGACTACGCGCAGATGGTCCATGTCGGCGTGCTGCGCGCCGGCATGACCTACGGCAGCGTGAGGATCTTCGCGCTGTGGGGGCAGGTCGCCGGACAGTTCCTGCTGGGCGCCTGGATCTACCGCAAGGGCTGGCTCCAGGAGCCGGCGCGGCATGCTGTCCTCATGGGCCGCGTCGCCACCACCCTGCTTCCCGCCGGCCTCCTGCTCTCGCTCCTCCGGCCGGTCGCCGGGGCGAGCACGTCCTCGTGGCCGGCCGCGATCGGGGCGTTGGCGAGGGTCGCCGAAGATGGCGCGACGCCGACCTTGGCGTTCGGATACGCCGCGTTGCTGATCGTGATGTGTCGCGTCTGGGCGCGGCGCGCGGCGCTGAGCGGGCTCGCGGCGTTCGGCCGGATGGCGCTCACCAACTATGTCGGGCAGAGCGTCTTCTACTTCCTGGTGTTCGATGGCTTCGGCGTCGGCCTCATCCGGCGGTCCGGCGCCGCCCTGGATCTCCTGCTCGCGATCGCCATGGTGCTCCTGCAGATCGCATTCAGCCTCTGGTGGCTGCGTGCCTTCCGCTTCGGGCCGCTCGAGTGGATCTGGCGATCGGCCACCTACGGGGAGTGGCAGCGGTTGCGCGCGACGGCGTAGTGCCAGGGCTCGGCAGCACATCCTGAGGCCGCGGCCTGACGACGGAGGCCCTCCAGGTGGTGGTCGCCCGGTCGTTGCGACAGCCGATACTCTTCCGTGTCGAGGCCAGCTGCGACGTCGACAACATCACCTCCCTGCGGGGAAAGGCTGGTCTGTCGCGAGGGAGCAGGGCAGCCGCCGCGCCGGTCGCAGGTCGCAGGTCGCAGGTCGCAGGTCAGGCGAGGTCGGCGATCTCGAGCAGGGGTTTGCCCGCCGTCGCCCGTCGCTCGAGATCGGCGTGCGCCTCGCGTACCTGCTCGAAGCGGTAGCGCTTGCCGACCGGCAGGGTCAGGCTGCCATCGGCCAGCCCGGCATAGAGATCCGCCGCGCGGGCACGGATGGTGTCCGCGTCGGGCAGGTGATCCTTCAGCCGCGGGCGCGTCAGGTATAGCGACCCGGCCTCTCCCAGCTCGCTCGGATCGAGGTCGCCGAGCGCTCCGCCGGACGCCCCGAAGCTGACCACGAGCCCCTTGTTGCGCGTCACCTTGAGATCGTCGCGCAGCGTCGGCCGGCCGATCGAATCGAAGACCACGTCCACCCCGGTTCCGCCGGTCAGTTCCAGCAGCGGCGCAACGAAGCCGCCTTCGCCCGACAGCAACACGTCCTGCGCACCCCTGGCGCGCACCGGCTGCTTCTGATGCTCTGCGCGCACGGTGCCGTACACGGTGGCGCCGAGGCGCGCCGCGAAGCCGATGAGGAGCTGCCCCAAGCCCCCGGCCGCCGCATGCACCAGGCAGCTTCGTCCCGGTCCGAGGCGGCCGATGTCGTTGGCCAGGTAGTGGGCGGTGAGGCCCTGGAACGTCGCGGCCGCGGCGAGGCTGAGCGGCACGGAGGTGGGCACGGGCACGAGCTGCCAGGCCGGCACGACGGCGAACTCGGCGTAGCTGTTCCACACGAGGCAGTACGCCACCCGGTCTCCGGGGGCGAAGCCGCTCACCCCGGCGCCGAGCCGTTCGACGACGCCGGCGCCCTCCATGCCGATCGTGGTCGGCAGGTGGACGGGGTAGGTCCGCGACTTCGCGAACACGCCCTTACGGGTTCCCAGATCCATCACGTTGATCCCGGCCTTCGCCATTCGGACGAGCACCTCGCCCGCGCCGGGTTCGGGCACCGGAACGCTCCGGAGTTGCAGCACGTCCGGTCCGCCGTACTGCTCGATGCGGACAGCCTTCATGATCTCGACCCTCCAGTCGTTCATTGCGATACCGTGTGAGGCCTGGCCCCGCATCCACCGCGCCGAATGCGGATCGTTCCTGTGGGGCGGAGCGAATTTCGTCGATCAGCGGGATCGACGATGCGGCGTCACCAGGGAACCGTACGGCCGAGATAGTCCAGGTAGCGCAGGCCGGCGTTCTGGCGGTTCGCGAGCAGCACGTCCACCAGGTTCGGCACGCTCTCCTCGATGCTGAGGCGCGCATCCGGTCCTCCGAGCTCGGTGCGCACCCAGCCGGGCGCCATCAGCACCATCGCGCGCGACGCGCCGGATGGCCGGGCGGCGAAGCTGCGCATGAACATGTTCAGCGCCGCCTTGCTGCTCCGGTACACCTCCCGCATTCCCGTCACGTTGTTGGCGAGGCTGCCCTGCCCGGACGACATGACGCCGATCATGCCGCTCGGCGGAACGAGATCCTGGAGCGCCTCGATGACGCGCATCGGGCTCAGGGCGTTCGTGACCATGACGCGCGTGAACTCGTCGGTGGTCACCTCGCCGACCTTCTGATGTTCGTCCCTCGTGGCGGTCCCTGCGTTGACGAACACGATGTCGAACAGGCGGCCCGACAGGCGGCCTTCGAGCGCCGCGATCTGTTCCGGCTCGTTGATGTCGAGCGTCTCGATCTCCAAGCGGTCCTCCCGAGCCTGCGACAGATCGTGCAACTCGGTACGGGCTGTCCCGGCCCGAACGGTGCCGACGACGCGCCATCCTCTATCCAGGAACTCGGCCGCCATGGCGTGGCCGAGACCTCGGGAAGCGCCGATGATCAAGATCGTCGGGATGGCGGGGTGAGGCGAGATGGAAGACATGAGCATCCTTCGTCGATCGGGTCGGCTTGAGCTAGTCAGCATCGAGGGCAGGCGCCAGACGCACCGGATGCAAACGATGTTTGCGCACGACGCTAGTCCTGGCGCTCGCGCCCGAGCTACACCGCGACGGTGGCGGACCTGGATCTCAATCTTCTCGTCGCGCTGGACGCGCTGCTCGCGGAGGCGAGCGTCACCGGAGCCGCGCGCCGGCTGGGGCTGAGTGCCTCGGCAATGAGCCGGACGCTCGCCCGGCTGCGGTCGGCGACCGGCGACCCACTGCTGGTGGCCGCGGGCCGAGGGCTCGTCGCGACGCCCCACGCGGACGCGTTGCGCGCGCGAGTGCCGGTGCTGCTCAGCGACGCGCGGGCGCTGCTCCGGCCGGTGATCAACTCACCAGACGCCGCCGCCCTGGAGGCGACCTTCACCCTCCGCGCCAGCGAGGCGTTCATGGACCGCATCGCGCCGCTGCTGGCGGCGGACATCATGGCGGCCGCGCCGAGCGTGCGTCTCCGCTTCCTTCCCAGGCCCGATCGGGACCTGCGCCATCTCCGGGAAGGACGGATCGACCTCGAGATCGGCGCCCACGGGGAGCATGCGCCCGAGGTGCGCGTCCAGTTGCTGTTCCGTGACGAGTACGTCGCCGTCTTCCGGTCGGGGCACCCGCTTCTCGCGGACGGGACGCTGACGCCCGAGAGGTTCGCGTCCTACGACCATGTCGCGACGTCGCATCGTGGAGAGTTCAGCGGGCCGGTGGATGACAGCCTGCAGGAGCTCGGCCTGAGGAGAAGGGTCGGCCTAGTCGTGCCCGGCTACCCCGCCGCCCTGCGGATCGTGCGCACCACGAACCTCGTGGCGGTCGCGCCGCGTTCGTCTCTCGGCGTCATCTCGCAGGACGACGCGGTCGCTTCAGGGCTCGGATATCTCGGTCTGCCGTTCCGATTGCCGGAGATCGTCGTCTCGGCGATGTGGCACCCTCGCATGGAGACCGACCCGGCGCATCGCTGGCTCCGCAGCCGCGTGATCGAGTTCTGCCGGACGGTCTACCGGTAGGATCGCCGGGCGATGGCCGGCCGCCGGCACGCCGGCACGCAGGGCCTCGACCAGCGCGGCCAGGGCGGGAGGCACCTGGCGACGGCTCGGGTAGTACAGGTAGTAGGCCGACGGCGGCGGCGCCCAGTCCGACAGCACGCGGATCAGCCGGCCCTCGGCCACGTGCCCGGCCACCAGGTCGTCGTAGAGGTAGCCGATCCCCTGCCCCGCCAGCGTCGCGGCCAGGATCAGGTCGCCGTCGTTGAGCACCAGCGGGCCGTCGACCCGCACCTGCATCTGCCGGCCGTCCTTCTCGTACTCCCACAGGTACAGGCCGCCCGCGGTGGCCATCCGGTAGTTGATGCAGCGATGCGACGCGAGGTCCTGCGGCGTCTTCGGCAGGGCGCGTCCGGCGAAATACGCGGGCGCGCCGACCGTGACCAGACCGACCTCCGGGCCGACGCGCACCGCGATCATGTCGCGATCGACCTTCTCGCCCCAGCGTATGCCGGCGTCGTACCGGCTCGCGACGATGTCGGTCAGCCCGTCATCGATGCTGATCTCGACGCGTATGTCGGGATGCGCGTCGAGGAAGGCGGGCAGCACCGGCCACACCACCGCGACCGCCGCGTGCTTGAAGGTGGTCAGGCGCACGGTCCCGGCCGGCTTGTCGCGCAGCCCGGAGAGGGCGGTCAGCTCGTTGCCGATCTCCTCGAACGCCGGCCGCAGGGTGCGCAGCAGCCGCTCGCCGACCTCGGTCGCGCGCACGCTGCGTGTGGTCCGGGCCAGCAGGCGCAGGCCGAGGCGGTCCTCCAGCGCCTTCATCGAGTGGCTCAGCGCGGACGGCGACACCCCGAGCTTCGCCGCGGCACGGGTGAAGCTGCGCTGCTCGGCGACCATCAGGAAGGCCGGCAGGTCGCTCAGCGCGTCACGCCTCATTGCTGCACCCTGCTCATCAACCCATGCGGATTATATCGGCTAATCGCCGCTCCGCCCACGGCCTATCTCTCCCGTCCGGTCGTCGCCGCACCGGACGCACCGTGTCGGCCGCGTCCGCCGGCGAACCGTGACCGACCGGCAGAACATCGATCCACGTGAGGGGGACCACCATGCGCTACCATCAGCTCGGCCGCACCGGCCTGCTGGTGTCCGAGCTCTGCCTCGGCACCATGACCTTCGGCGGCGGCGGCATCTGGACCGTGATGGGCGAGGTGCAGCAGCCGGAAGCCGACCGGCTGGTCGGCCGCGCCCTCGAGGCCGGGATCAACTTCATCGACACGGCTGACATCTACTCGGGCGGCCAATCCGAGATCATCACCGGTGCCGCGCTGCGCAACCTCGGCGTCCGGCGCAGCGACGTGGTGCTCGCGACCAAGGCCTACGGCGCCACCGGCCCGGGCCCGAACGAGCGCGGCGCCTCGCGCGGCCACATCATGGATGCCGTCCACGCCAGCCTGAAGCGTCTCGGCACCGACTATATCGACCTCTACCAGATGCACGGCTTCGACCCGCTCACACCGGTGGAGGAGACGGTGCGGGCGCTGGACGACCTGGTACGTCAGGGCTGCGTGCGCTATGTCGGCTGCTCGAACGCGCGCGCCTGGCAGGTGATGAAGGCGGTCGGCATCGCCGAGCGGTTCGGCTGGGCACGCTTCGAGAGCCTGCAGGCGTACTACACGCTCGCGGGACGCGACCTCGAGCGCGAGATCGTCTCGATGCTGCGCGACCAGAAGATCGGGCTGCTGGTGTGGAGCCCGCTGGCGGGCGGCCTGCTCTCGGGCAAGTTCGGCCGCGACCGGGATGCACCCGGCGGCGCCCGTCGCGCCGGGCTGCCGTTCCCGCCGGTCGACGAGGACCGCGCCTTCGACTGCATCGACGCGATGCGCCCGATCGCGGCGGCGCACGGCGTGTCGGTGGCGCAGATCGCCCTCGGCTGGCTGCTGCGCCAGGGTCACGTCACGTCGGTGATCGTCGGCGCGAGGCGGGTCGAGCAGCTCGACGACAACATCGCGGCGACGCGGCTCGCGCTGTCCGACGCCGAGATGCGGGCGCTGGACACGGCGAGCGCGCTGCCGCCCGAATATCCGGGCTGGATGTTCGACCTCTTCGTCGATCCCCAGCGTCTCCCGAGCTGAGCGGCGAAATCATGACGAAATCGGATCGTTCCGTGCTAGTCGATGCGGCGGTCCGCGGCGGCTGCGCCCGGCCCCGCGGAGCCGTGGTTCGTCATGGACGTCATCGATCCCGAGACCAAGGATCCGAAACCGGCGGAAAGGCGCCGAAATCAGGCCGAGGCGCGGCGGGTGGCGAACCTCGCCTATCCGTTCCGATGCTGTGTCATCTGCGGGCTGCAGATCCCGACATGCCTGCAGATCGCCCATCTCGACCATGACGCCGGCAACAACAGCCCCGAGAACCTGTCTCGCTTCTGCCCGACGCACCACTGGATGTACGATAGCGGTTTCTTCCCGATCGAGGCGGTTCGGCTGCTGCAGCTGCACTGGCAGGACAAGCGGGGCGCGCCGGACCACAAGCCGCGGATGAAGGAGGCCGGCGGCAAGGCGGCGCGCAGCCGCACGCGAAGCGCCGCGGGCCGCAAGGCGGCTGCCACCCGCCGGAGCCGCGGCGCCTCGGACGGCT
>CAXTOE010000030.1:7636-14204 GCA_964245685.1 uncultured Acetobacteraceae bacterium
ACCCACACGGCGGCGTGCAGCGTGCGTGACCCGGGCAGCGCGATCGACACCCGCTCGCCGCTCTCCAGCGAGGCGACGAACGCCAGGATGTCGGCGATGGCGGCCTCCTCGTCGATGTCGAAGTTCGCCCACTGCGCGTGCGGATACGGCATGACCGGGACCGGATCATCCAGCGGCCGGTCCGTGACATGCTCGGCCGCGAGCCAGCGCAGCTCGGTCGGCGATTCCAGCATCGTCGGCAGCTCGTAGATTCGCAGGTCGGCGCGATGCTCCAGGTTCCACCGGCCGGTCATCACGTAGCCCGGCTTGTTGCAGGCCCAGCGATACTTGGCCAATCCCGCACCCCAGACCGAGACGAAGCCGTCGCAGCGCGCGATCAGGCGCAGGTTCTCCGGCACGGTCAGCCCGACCGCGTCCACGATCGCCGCCGTCCCGTGCAGCGAACGCAACCCCGCCAGGATGGCGGCCTCCGCCGCGGCGATGGCATGCTCCTGTCCAACCCGCTCCCCCAGCCTGCCAAGCCTGGCGCCGCCGGCCGTTACGTTGTGCCCGTCGACGACGAAGCGCGCGTGCGGATAGCGGCGGCGCAGCGCCGTGACCAGCCGTCCGTAGAACCCGAGCAGGTCGGTCAGGGTGCGGTTCTCGACCCGCAGGCCGAGCAGCAGCACCGGCCAGGACGCGTCCGCCGTGTCCTCTGGGTCGAGCTGCGCCAGCCCCGGCACGTCGGGTGCGACCGTCTTGGCATGGGCCAGCAGACGACGGCGCAGGTCGGCGGAGACGAAGGATCCGGTCGCGCGGACGACCAGCCGCCGGTTCGCGTAGGTATGGCCGATCAGCCCGCGGGCGTCGCACAACTCGCCGCGCCGGACGCTGCCGGCGAGCTGCGGGAACAGCGTATCGATCGGGCCGTAGAACTCGATCGGCCGTTCCGCGTCGGGCACGATCCACTCCGGCAGCGCCGTTCCTCCCTTCCCGGCCGCCTCGGCGCCGGCGAGGAAGCGCTCGATGCCGCTGAGCTCGTTCCAGAGCTGATGTCCGAGATGGCTCCACGGTGGCGCGCGCAGCGGCACCGAGACGCCGCGCGGCGTCGCGCCGAGATAGGGTGCGAAGGCGGCGCCGTGCAGCAGCAGATGGTGCGACAGCGCCTCGGGCAGGAAGCCCTGCGCACCCGCCCCCATGCCCGCCTGGGCCGGGCCGCACAGCAGCAGGCCGGGGCGCGGCAGGTAGAGCGCGTAGAGCTGCGAGTTCTCGTGGCCGGCGATCAGGTAGAACACCAGCCCGGCGGCTGCGACGAAGCGGTAGGCGAGGTGGAAATCGTCGATGCAGAGGCTGCCCTGCGACGCCAGCGGCGCGCCGCTGACCGGATCGGGCACCACGAAGCGGCCGTCGGCGACGATGCGCGGCAGCATCGCCTGCAGGTCCGTCGCCAGCAGATCGCGGAGGTGCGGCCGACGCAGCGCGACCGGCGCCGCATCGTCGCCGGGGCTGGCCAGCAGCAGCTCCGGCGCCTGGGCCAGCGGCAGCAGCTCGAGCGGTCCTGCCGCGAGACGGTCGCGGCACAGCCGCATCAGGTCGAGCCGGCAGGCCTCGTCGAGTTCCACGAACCCCTGCGCCGCCGGGCGCAGTGCCGGGAGCGGATCCTGCAGCAGCGCGCGCACCATCTCGCCCAGCACCGGTGCTGCGGCGCGCGCCAGCAGCGTGCGGTCGCGCGGCGTCAGGCCGTCGACGTGGTCGCCGAGCCGGTGACCCTCCGAGCACAGGTACCAGACCGCCCGCGCGCCGCCCGCGTGCACGAGCTGCATCACCAGCAGCGGCGCGAAACCGGAGTACAGCAGGGTCGCGCGCCATCCCGGCAGCAGGCCGCGGCACCCGGTGCCGCGCAGCACCACCCGCTGCCCACCCGGCGAGAACACCACCGCCGGCGCGTCGTCCTCGAGACGCAGCGGATCGGGATGGACGAAGCCGGTCAAGAGCCGCCGAGCAGCCCGTCCCGAAGCTCGGCACTCGGCGGATGCGCGCCGATCATGCCGGCCAGCATGCGTCGGGCGAAGTCGATGTCCGGGATCACCGCCAGGCTCCGGTCGTTGAACAGGACCTGCAGGCCGCCCGGACCGTAGACGTAGGTGGTCACGTCGCCCGGCTTGACCGGGCGGGCGGTCTGCAGCAGTGCAGCGAAGGCGCCATCGTCGGACTTCGGACAGCCATCGGCGCAGATGCTCGCGTGCTGCTCGCGCAGCTGGTCCTGCACCCGTCCGACGCCCGCCGCATGCAGGAAATGCAGCCGCAGCAGCTTGGTCCCCGCCTCGGCCAGGATCGTCTGCGCCTCACGGGCGACCTGCGGCACGTAGAGCCCGGCGACGTAGCCGTGGATACGCAGGACGGTGAAGCGGCGCAGGCCGAGCCCGTTGAGCCGCAGCGTCTCGCCCGCCGTGTCGACCATGTCCGGCATGGTCACGCCGTCGAGCGTCCGCGCCTCGGCCGGCGCCGCCGCGAGGGCGAGCAGCAGCGCGCAGAAGCCGGCGCAGCGTCGGCGGATCCGGGTCGAACCGGTCATGCGCTTCCTCTCGGCCCGTCGAAGCCCGCCAGTGTGCAGGTGCCGCGCTGAAACGGCAACCGGACGTGGAGGACTGCGGCGGGCCGACACGACGACACAAAATAAGACTCACTCACAAATTTATTGTGTGCGGTCATGGAATATGGCTGGGTCGAAGGCTAGGCCACCCAAGCTGCTACATCTGAGCGTGTTGAGCTTCCTCTTCGGCATGGAGGGAGACGCGGCGGCGAGTGCCGGCGATGCGGTGTCGAGCAATCCATACGTCGACGGCACGCTCGAGAGCGACCTCTGGCTGGACGGTTGGACGGCACGGAGCGCTGAGCTGCGTCACCATGAGACCGTGGTGCTGCCGGAGGGGTATCCGCCTCGGCCGCGACGGAACACGGACGCCGCGGGGCGTGGATTGCTTCCCGCTGCGAAACGCTCTCGACGCGCCTGAGGGTCAGGGGGCGTGCGGGCGGCTAGCCTTGAACCGTCACGTCGGCTCGTTCGGGTCCCGGCAGGCGTCTCGCCAGCGCCGCGTAGACCGCGGCACCCACAGCGATGCCGATGAACCAGGAGAAGGCGCCGAGGGTCGCCAGCGCCGGGACGACGCTGCCGATCAGCGCCGCGGCGCCCCCGATCAGGAAGGCCGCGATGCCGGCGAGGTTCCAGCCGCCGCTGGCCCGGTAGCGGCCGTTCCGGGAGTACAGCTCGCCGACCGCGAGATGCTGTCGCCGCACCAGGTAGAAGTCCGCCAGCATGATGCCGGTGACCGGGCCGAGCAGGCCGCCGATGGCGCCCAGCACCGCGAAGATGCTGCCGGCGTCGCGGAACCACAGCCAGTGAGCGAACAGCAGCCCGATCCCCAGCACCAGAAGCGAGGCGGAATTGAAGTTGAGCCGGCGCGGCATGAGATTCACCAGGTCGTACGCGGCGGGCATGATATTGGCCGCGACGTTGACCGACAGGGTGGCGAGCAGGATGGTGGCACCGCCGAGCAGCAGCACCGCCGGCTGGTGCAGCGCCAGCAGCAGCGCCACCGGATCCCAGATCGGGTGGCCGAACCTGAGGATGGTCGCCGAGGTGGTGATCACGCTCATCGCGGTGAACACGATCGCGGTGAGCGGCAGGCCGATCAGCTGGCCGAGCGCCTGATCGCGCTCCGAGCGCACGAAGCGCGACAGGTCGGGAATGTTCACCGCGAAGGTCGACCACATGCCGATCATGCCGGTGACGCCGACGGCGAAGGTGAGCCAGGCCTGGCCGCCATGCAGGCGCGAGGGCTGGGCGAACAGCGGCCCGAGCCCGTGCGCCACGTGCAGGCCCCAGCCGGTCGCGAGCAGGCCCACCCCGATCACCAGCGGACCCGCGAACAGCTCGAAATTGCGGATCCGGTGCACCCCGTGCGAGACGATCCAGGCATGCAGCCCCCAGAACAGGGCGACCGCGAGCCATCCCCTGATCGCGAGGCCCAGCACCGGCGCGGTCAGGGCGGCCCAGGCCGGGATCAGCGTGCCGAGGATGGCGTCGATCGCCTGGCTGCCGGCGTAGCCCTGCACCGCGAACCAGAAGATGGCGCAGAAGCCGCGCAGCAGCACCGGCAGCTGCGCGCCCACCGGTCCGAACGAGGAGCGGATCAGCACGCAGAACGGTATGCCGTAGCGCGTGCCGGGCCTGGCGTTGAACCACATGGCCAGGAACAGCAGCCCGTAGGCGATCGCCACCGCGAGCAGCGCCTGCAGCGCGTCCAGCCCCAGCGCCATCAGCCCGGCGGCGGCCTCGTAGGCGACGACGTTGTGCACCATGCCCATCCAGACGGTGGACATGTTGACCCAGCTCCAGTCGCGCCGCGGCTGCGGCACCGGGGCCAGGTCGGCGTTGTAGAGGCCCGGATCATGCCACGGGAGTTGGCTGTCCGTCGTGCCGGGCGCATCCGGCGCCGTGTCGGGCATGTCGAGGGTGGCGCTGCGCATGATGCCTGCTCCGCGAGGGCCGGCGCCGCGTCCGCCGGTCGGGCAACGTGGCTGCAACCTTCATGCCAGCCTGCCCTCACAGCACGTAGCGCAACGAGAAGAACAGCGTGCGCGGATCGTTGTAGGCGGCCGCCCAGTACACCGGAACGCCCGCACCCTGCGCATAGGACAGGCTCTGCGGGTAGCGGCGGTCGAGCAGGTTCTTGGCCGACAGCTGCGCGGTCCAGTGCCGGGACGGACTGGTCCAGGCGATCAGCGCGTTGAGGAATACCTGGTCGGGCAGCCGGGTCTGGTCGTTCTCCAGGGCGTCGGTGAACACCGGCCCCTGGTAGGAGACGTCGCCGGCGATGCGCAGCGCGCCGGGGATCCTCAGCGGCAGCACGAGGCTGCTGCTCAGGTCCATCTGCACGCGCGGCGAATAGGGCAGCCGCTCGCCTGCGTGCGGCGTGTTGTTCAGCGCGACGCCGGTCGGATAGAGGCTGCGCGAGAACACGCCGTCGAAGCTGTCGAGCTGGCCGAACAGGTAGGAGGCAGTGCCGTCCACGTCCCAGCCGGGCAGCGGGTGCAGCAACACCTCGCCCTCGACGCCGAGCGAGTGGCCGTTGCCGACATTGTAGCGCCGCGCGATCCCGCTCGACGGATCCAGCGTAGTGACCTGTATGTCCTGGAAGTCGTCGTAGAACCAGGCCCCGTTCAGGTTCAGCCGATGTGCCAGCGGCTCGCTCTTGATGCCGACCTCGTAGGTGGTGACGGTCTCGGGGTCGTAGGGCAGCAGCGCCTGCTGCCGGCCGAGTGCGGTCGGCGTCTGCGCGCGGTAGTCGTAGCCGCCGGATTTCGAACCCTGCGAGATCGAGAGGTACGGCATGATGCGCGGTGCCAGCGTCCATCGCAGCGCGCCCTTCGGCAGCAGCTGCGACCAGCTCTGCCGCGCCGAGGCGGTCCAGGCGACGGTGCCGGGCGGGGCGCCGTAGAGCACGGCGAGCTCGTCCGCGACCGTCGTCTTGTGTGTCCGGTTGGTCGCCAGGTAGCTCAGCACTTCGGCGTTGGAGTGCTGCTCCCAGTTCCAGCGCAGCCCGACGGAGGCGTTCAGGTTCGGCGTGATCCTGTATTGCGCGAGCCCGTACAGCGCCCAGTTGTGCGTAACCTGGTCGATCCCCGCATAGACCGGCTGCAGCCGGATCGCCGCCGGGTCGGTGGTCTGGGTGCCATAGACGTTGTTCGCCCGGCGCCCGGTGCGCCAGTCCTCGTCGAGGAAGTAGGCGCCGGCGGTGAAGGAGAGGCGCCCGTAGTCGCCCTGCAGCTCGGTGTCCTGCGAATACGCGCGGTCGCCGTAATGCAGCAGCTGCGAGGTGCGGGCATAGAGGTCGCCGGTATTGTCGTAGTAGCCGTTGTCGTCGTAGCCGCGCACGCCGGTGATCGAGCGCAGCGTCAGGTGGCTGTCGAGACGATACGACACCGTTCCGGTGAAGCCCGCCTCGCTGTAGTTGTTCTTCGGGTAGACCGAGGAGAACAGCCCGTAGGGATACGGCTCGAGCAGGTTGCCGTAGCCGCGGTTGGTGCTGCCGTCCGCGGTGCCGTCGAAGGCGAGCGTGATGTCGAGCCGGTCGTTCGGCGTCGCACGCAGCTTGCCGCGCGCCTGGGTGTAGTCGATGTCGTTCTCGTCGCGGTCCAGCGTGTAGTTGTGGTCCACGCCGTCACGCTGGTGATGCTCGACGGCGAGGCTCGCGTACAGCGTGTCCGGCAGCAGCGCGCCGCTGGCCGCGAAGCCGCCCTGCACCTCGTTGTAGCTGCCGTAGCCGCCCTGGGCGGTGAAGTGCGTGACGTCGTCCGGCACCACGGTGTTGATGCGCACGGCGCCGCCCTCGGCACCGTGCCCGGTGGTGAAGCCGACCGGACCGCGATCCACCTCGATCTCGTCGATGTCGAGCAGCTCCTGCATCGTGCCGATCGTGCGCGTGAGGTAGATGCCGTCGATGTAGCTGCCGACCGACGGCTCGCCCTGCGGATCCAGCTCGCCGATGCCGCGGATGAAGTAGTTCGATTTGGAGTAGCCGACGGT
>CAXTOE010000031.1:0-13809 GCA_964245685.1 uncultured Acetobacteraceae bacterium
GCCTCGACCGCCGCGATCTGGGCGCCGAAGCGCGTCGCGGGCCCGGCGCCGAGGAGAGCGACCGCGCCGCCGCCGGCGACCAGCGTCCGGCGTCTCAAGAGGGTGCCGATGACATCCACTCCTTCATGAAGTCGGGGTCTGGGGCCGCCGGCCCCAGCGGGTCAAGGGCAGAGCCCTTGTCTGCCCCGTCTCAGCCCCCTGCTAGAGCACTTCCCGAGCCGATCGGCTCGGGAAGTGCTCTAGAATATCGAGAAGCGGGCAAATCTATCCAATCAGGTGAGTCCACCTGACCGGATTTTGCCCTAGCGCCGCGTCAGCGCCTCGGCCATGCGATGCACGACCTGCGCGGCGCTGACCGGCTCCCCGAGCGGCCCGGAGCCCAGCCGCTCCGCCTCGAGCATGACCAGGCCGTGCAGCGTCGACCAGACCCAGATCGCCGTGGCCCGCACCTCCGACGGCGCGACGAGGCCCGAGATACGGCGCAGCAGATCGTCGAAGGCGTCGGCCGACGCCCGCCGCAGCGCCTCGTCCCGCGTCGTATGCAGCAGTCGCGAGGCGAACATCAGCCGGTAGAGACCGAAATTGATCCGGCCGAAGCTGAGGTAGGCGAGGCTGGACAGCTCCAACCTCTCGCGCTCGGACGCCGCGTCCGCGACCGCCAGCGCGGTTCGGAACTGCTCGAACCCCTCGGTCGCCACCGCCTCGAGCAGCGCCTCGCGGCTGCTGAAGTGCCGATACGGTGCCGGCTGCGAGACGCCGAGCCCGGCGGCGAGCGACTTCAGCGAGATCGCTTCCGGCGCGGTGGACCCGAGCGCATCGCGCGCCGCGGCCATCAGGGCGGCGCGCAGGTCGCCGTGGTGGTAGGCGCTGCCCTGCCTGACCGCCGGCGCGGCGGGGAGACGCGGCTGCGGACGCGACGCCATGTGATCACCTATAACATTTGTCTTGACGGCACGGCGCGAACCGCATGTAATACCTTATCACATACCTGCAGGTTCGAGATGTCCGTCATCGAGCAGCACGCCACCCATCGACCGCACGGCAACCCCTTCCTGGCCGGCAACTTCGCCCCGGTCGAGACCGAGACCACGGCGTTCGACCTGCCGGTGCAGGGCCGCATCCCGGACGAACTCGAGGGCCGGTTGCTGCGCATCGGCCCCAACCCGATCGGCGGCACCTCGGAGCAGGAGGGCTACCACTGGTTCACCGGAACCGGGATGGCGCACGGGCTGCGGCTGCGCGGCGGCAGGGCGGAGTGGTATCGCAGCCGCTTCGTCGTCTCCGACCGAAGTGCGGCGACCCTCGGCCGCCCCGCCCTGCCCGGGCCGCGCAACGGGCCGCGCGACAACAACGCCAACACCAACATCGTCGAGATGGGCGGACGCACCTACGCCCTCGTCGAGGCGGGCAGCCTGCCGGTCGAGCTGAGCTACACGCTCGACAGCGTCGCGCGCTCCGACCTGGGCGGCACGCTCCGGCACGGCTTCGCCGCCCACCCCAAGCAAGACCCGGTCACCGAGCAGCTGCACGCGCTGACCTACGAGCCGGGCCTGCAGGCGCTGAGCTACCTGGTGGTGGACCCGGACGGGCGCTCGCGCACCGTCGCCGAGGTGCCCGCCGCGCACTGCCCGATGGTGCACGACATGGCATTCACCGCCACCCGGGTGATCGTGCTGGACCTGCCCGTGAGCTTCGAGGCGACGAGCGTCGGCCGCAGCTTCCCGTTCGCGTGGAACCCGCAGCGCATGCCGCGCATCGGGCTGCTGCCGCGCGACGGCGACCTCGCCGGGCTGCGCTGGGTGGAGGCGCCGTCCTGCTACGTGTTCCACGTGATGAACGCCTTCGACGACGGCGACGCCGTGGTGATCGACGTGGTGCGGCATCCGCGCGTCTTCGACCGCGAGCGGCGCGGCCCGCGCGAGGGCGTCTCGAGGCTGGTGCGCTGGCGCATCGACCTGCCCGGCGGCGCGCTCGTCGAGACGGTGCTGGAGTCGCGCGGCTGCGAGTTCCCGCGCTTCAACGACGCCTTCGCCGGCCGGCCGTATCGCTACGGCTATACGGCCTCCTCGGGAGGCCTGCGCTTCGGACCGGCCTACAAGCACGACGTGACGAGCGGCCGCACCGAGACCCACCGGTACGGCGCCGGGCGCGCGACGCTCGAACCGGTGTTCGTCGCCCGATACGGAGCGGCCGACGAGGATGACGGCTGGATCATGTCCTACGTCTACGATGCCGAGCGTGACGCGTCCGACGTCGTGATCCTGGACGCGAAGGGCTTCTCCGACGCCCCGGTCGCGACCATCCCGCTGCCGGTGCGGGTGCCGTTCGGGTTCCACGGCAACTGGCTGCCCGACCACGCCTGAAGCGGGCGGCGGCTCCGATCCGGCCGCCTCAGCTGACCGCGCCGATGATCCGCTCGGCCTGCTCGAACAGCGACGCCGGCACGTCGTGCCCGGAGGCGCGCGCGTTCTCGTCGACCTGCTCGGGCCGCGTCGCACCGATGATCGCGGCGGAGAGGTTGGCCTCGCGCAGCACCCAGGCGAGCGAGAACTGCGCCAGCGTGAGGCCGGCCTCGTCGGCCAGCGGCCGCAGCGCGTCCACCGCCTGCAGCACCGGCGGCTCGAGCCACTGGCGGCGGAACATGCTGCCCATGGTGTCGTGGGCGGCGCGGCTGTCGGGCGGGATCGCGGCACCGGGGCGGTACTTCCCGGTCAGCACGCCCTGGCTGAGCGGCGACCAGACGATCTGGCCGATCCCGGAGCGGGCGCAGAGCGGGATCACGGCGGCCTCCGGGTCGCGGTGCAGCAGCGAGTACTGCGGCTGGCTGGAGACGAACTTCGCGACGTCCGGCAGCGCCAGTGCCGCCTCGATGCGCTCGGCCGGCCATTCGGAGAAGCCGAGATACCGCGCCTTGCCGGCGCGCACCACCTCGGTCAGCGCCTGCATGGTCTCCTCGAGCGGGGTGTCGGCGTCGTAGCGGTGGCACTGGTAGAGATCGACGTGGTCGACCCGCAGCCGGGCGAGCGAGGCGTCGACCTGCTTGTGCACCTGTGCTCGCGACAGGCCGCGATCGGTGTCGCTCATCGGGAAATACAGCTTCGTCGCCAGCACGTAGCCGTCGCGCGGCAGGCCGGCGAGCGCCTCGCCCAGCACGGTCTCGGCAGCACCACGGCCGTAGACGTTGGCGGTGTCGATCAGGGTGATGCCGAGATCCAGCGCGCGGTGCACGCAGGCGATCGCCTGCTCGCGCTGCACCCCGCCCGAAGTGGTCAGCCAGGAGCCGAAGGCGATCTCCGACACCTCGATGCCGCTGTCACCGAGCTTGCGATACTTCATGGCTGCTCCTCCTCGACGGGCCGATGCTCGGCCAGGAACTCTTCCAGCAGGCGGTTGACCTGCGCCGGCGCGTCCTGCTGCACCCAGTGCGACACCCCGGGCAGCCGACGCAGCGTCAGGTCCCGCACGTGGCGGCCGGTGCCGTCCAGGCAGATCAGGTCCAGCGCCACGTCCTGCTCGCCCCAGATCAGCAGGGTCGGCACCTCTATGATGCGCGCGAGCGACGCCGTCGAGGGGCGATCGACGCGCAGGGCGCGGTACCAGTTCAGCATCGCCGTCGCGGCACCCGGCTCGGCGATCTGGCCGGCATAGATCGCGAGCACGTCGGGCGGCAGCGACAGGCGGGCGAACATGCGCCGCACCGAGGCGCCTCGGTTCGCCGCAAGCAGCCGCTCGGGCAGCAGCGGGATCTGGAACAGGGCGACGTACCAGGACCGGCGCAGCTGCCGCGAGTGCCGCAGTGCCTCGCGAAAGCACAGCGGATGCGGCACGTTCATGATCACCAGCCGCCGCAGCGGGCGGATCCGCGCGATGGCGAAGCACCAGGCGACCATGGCGCCCCAGTCGTGGCCGATCAGCACGACGCTGGCGGCGCCGGCGGCGTCGATCAGCGACGCCACGTCGCGCAGCAGGTGCGGCAGCGCGTAGTCGCGGATCCTCCGCGGCCGCGTCGTGCGGCCGTAGCCGCGCTGGTTGACCGCCCACACCCGGTAGCCCATCGCGGCCAGCACCGGCATCTGGTGACGCCAGGAGACGGCGTGCTCCGGGAAGCCGTGCAGGCAGAGCGCCAGCCGGTCGCCCTCGCCCTGCTCCAGCACCTCGAAGCGCATGCCGTTCGCATCGATGAACCTGGTCCGCATCCGGCCGCCTCGTCCACGCCGCCCGCGCCCGACCTCGGCGCGGTCGCGACGCCAACGCGGCCGATCGTGGCTGCGATCGCTCCCATGGCTGCATCTCCTGCGTTTTCGCGCGTTTGGTGAGGATGAAAGACATCCCCCGCCCGCGTGCGGACCGCACGCAGCTGCAGCAGATCATCGTCGGCCTGACCGAGGGCATCATCCTGATCGACCTGGACGGGACGATCGTGTGGGCGAACGAGGCGGCACTGGCCATGCATGGGCTGCGATCCGCCGACCAGCTCGGCGACAGCGTCTCGGGATATCGCGAGCGCTTCGAGCTGCGCTACCGCAACCAGCATCGGCTGCCTCCGGAGGAATATCCGATGGACCGCGTGGTCGCCGGCGAGAGCTTCAGCGAGGTCACCGTCGAGGTGGCGCCGCGCGGCGGCGAGAAGCGCTGGGTGCACCAGATCCGCAGCCTGATCCTGACCGACGCCGGCGGTCGGCCGGACTGCCTGGCGCTGGTGCTGGACGACGAGACCGAGCGCTTCAACGCCGAGGAGCGGTTCGAGCGCACCTTCGGCGCCAACCCGGCGCCGGCGATCATCGTCCGGCTCTCCGACATGCGCTACGTCAAGGTGAACCAGGGGTTCCTGGAGCTGACCGGCTACGTGCGCGAGACGGTGATCGGCCGGTCGCTGCACGAGATCGACGTGCTGGAGGGGGCGGAGAAGCGCGACCTGGCGGTGCGTCGCCTGCACGCCGGCGCCACCATCCCGCAGATGGAGGCCTGCCTGCGTCTGCCGGACGACAAGACCAAGACCGTCATCGTCGCCGGCCAGCCGATCGAGGTCGGCGATGCGGCCTGCATGCTGTTCAGCTTCGCCGACCTGCATCCGCGCAAGCAGGCCGAGGACGCGCTGCGGCAGAGCGAGGCGCGGTTCGCCGTCGCCTTCCGGATGGCGCCGGGGCCGATGGTGATCGTGGCGCTCGACGGCCTGCGCCTGCTCGACGTGAACGACGCCTTCACCGCCGCCAGCGGCTGGCGGCGCGAGGAGGTGCTCGGCCGCACCGAATCCGAGATCGGGCTGTGGAGCGGCGGCGAGCAGGAGGAGGTGGCACGGCTGGTCAGGCAGACCGGCCACATACGCAGCATGGATATCAGGCTGCAGGGCAAGGACGGGCAGAGCAGGGACTACCTGCTGTCCGCGGAAACCGTAATGATCAACGGCGAGCACTGCGTGCTGATGGTGATGCTCGACATCACCGAGCGCAGGCAGACCGAGATCGAGCTGCTGACGGCGATCGATGCGGTGATGCAGGACACCTCGTGGTTCGGGCAGAAGGTGGTCGAGAAGCTCGCCGGCCTGACCGGGCGGCAGGCGGTGGAGGGAACCGGCACCGGCGTCGACGACCTCAGTCCGCGCGTGCGCGAGGTGGTCGGCCTGATGGCGCAGGGGCTCTCGGACGAGCAGATCGCGGACCGGCTCGGTGTCAGCCGCAACACGATACGCAATCACGTCTCGGCGAGCTATCGCGCGCTGGGGATTCACCGCCGCAGCGCACTCGTCATCTGGGCACGGGAGCGAGGCCTCGGCGGCGACGCGAAGAAGGGCGCGAGACCACGTGGCGGAAAACATACGGCGAAACGACTAGTGCATGTTTCCCACTAGGCTAGGGCAATTGCACTAGCCGAGTTCTCCTTCCGGTCGAGTAATTACAGTATCGGCGACCAGAACCTTTCGGCGTGCGCGCAGTTAACTAGGCATCCGATCGTTCATCAGGCGGACGGCGGATCACAGCATTGAGGGAAGCGTCATGGACAAAGATCGCCTCGAAGGCATCGGCAAGAAGGTCACCGGCTCCATCAAGGAAGCGGCCGGCAAGGTCACCGGCGACACCAAGACACAGGCAGAGGGCCACGCCGAGAAGACCGCGGGCAAGGCGCAGAACGCGGTCGGGGGTGCCAAGGACTCGGTGCGCGATGCGCTGAAGGAATGATCCTCGGCGGAATACGCCGGTCGGGTCGCAGCTGAGAAACGACAGGGCTGCGGCAGGATCCGGTCCGTTGCGCGACCGTGAGGCGCCGATGTGCGGCGCCACGGTCGCGCGGCGACGGCGGGGAGTTCAGGGTGAACCCTGCTTGGCGCCTGGGTCGACGATGCCCTCCTCCGGTGCGTCGGGCCCACCCACAGCAGATCGAACCAAGGAGCCTGGGATCATGAGCGAAGCGACCCTCGTCGCCGTCTATGACGATGCCGCCCACGCCGACGCCGCGGTAGAGGACCTCAAGGCGGCGAACGTTCCGGTCGACGCGATCACGCAGCATGGCGGCACCGCCACCGGCTCCGGTGTGATGAGCGGCTCCACCACAGGCTCGATCCCGGGCCGTGAGCGGAGCTTCTGGTCGGGACTGTTCGGCGGCGAGCCCGATCACGAGACCGGTGTCTATGACCTCAGCCTGCAGGGCGGCTCGATGGTGGTCACGGTGAAGGCGCCCGAGCAGCACGTCGCCTCGCTCGCGGCGATCCTGGATCGTCACAACCCGATCGACATCGACGACCGCGGCGCCGGCCATCGCCTATCGCGCGGCGGCGCGGCGCCTGACGCGTCCGGACCGTCGGGCACGACCGCCGTCGAGGAGGCGGTGATCCCGCTCTCCGAGGAGCGGCTCGTGCTCGGCAAGCGCGTGGTCAACCGCGGCACCACCCGCGTGCGCCGCTTCGTGGTGCAGACGCCGGTCGAGCAGGAGGTCACGCTGCGCGACGAGACGGTGCGGATCGAGCGCCGCGCGGTTGGTGACGGACGCGCGCGCGACGTCGACGACTTCACCGACAAGACGGTCGAGGTAGGCCGGACCGGCGAGGAGGTCGTGGTCAGCAAGACCGCCCATGTCCGCGAGGAGGTGGTGGTCCGCAAGGAGGCGCAGGAGCACGTCGAGACGGTGCACGATACGGTGCGGCGCGAGGAGGTCGCGGTCGAGCAGTCGACCAACGGCGGCAGCTTCGCCGGGACCGTCCGCACGCCGAAGCTCTGAGCCGCCGCCGGGGGAGAGGCCTCGCCGGTCAATCGCCCGGCCATCCCGGGAGGACAGGAGCCCCACATGGCCACGCGGACCTTCACCCACCTGTATGACAGCTACGAGGATGCACAGCGGACGGTCGAGGCGCTGCAAGCCGCCGGCATCCCGCACGCCGATATCAGCATCGTCTCGAACGACGCCGACGGCGCGCACGCGACCGACCGGACCGTCGGAGGTACCGCGGCGAGACCCGATGCTGCGGTAGCCGGCACGGCCACCGGCACCGGTGCCACGACCGGCACCCTGGTCGGCGGCAGCATCGGCCTGCTGACCGGCCTCGGCATGCTCGCGATCCCGGGCGTCGGGCCGGTCGTGGCGGCAGGATGGCTGGTGGCGACCCTCGCCGGCGCCGGCCTCGGTGCCGCCGGGGGTGGCCTGCTCGGCTCCCTGGTGCATGCGGGCGTGCCGGAGGAGCAGGCGCATACCTACGCAGAGGACGTCCGACGTGGCGGCACCCTCGTCACCGTGCGCGGGGACGATAGCCAGGCGACCAGCATCGCGATGGTGTTCGAGGGCCGAAGCACGAGCGCGGTCGACGTGACCGACCGCCGCACCGAGTACAAGAGCGGCGGCTGGACTGGCTACGAGGACACCGCCGCGCCCTACACCGCCGAACAGGTCGACGCGGAGCGCTCGCGACGTGTGCGAGTCCTGAAGACCGACTGACCTTGCCGCCGCGCCGGAGCCGCGCGGCGGCATCGCCGAGACACCGAAGGAGAGCGACATGAGCGAGAACGGTGCCGTCGGCGAGCGCACGACGCGAGCACGGCGCGTCATCCGGCTGTCCGGGCCGGCTCTCGCCGCATTGCTGCTGCTGCAGTGCCTGCCGTTCCCGACGCGTGCCGACAACCCGATGGGCTACCGGCTGCTCTCCGCCGAGCAAGCGGCCGCCCTGCCGCACAGCGGCGGCGCCCTCGGCCTCGAGGTGGCGCGGGCGCGGCAGATCGCCGACGGCGGCATGGTGTTCGAGGTGATGCAGGTGAAGGCCGTGCGCCCGGGCTCGGCCGGCGATCAGGCGGGCTTGCACGTCGGCGACCAGATCATCGCGGTCGATGGACGGGTGTTCCCGAGCATCGCGGCGTTCGCCGCCTATGTCGGCGCCACACCTCCGGGCCGTCAGGTCAGCGTGGACTTCATGCCCGCCGGCGGCGGTCCGCAGCAGGCGCAGCGCGTGTCGGTCACCGCAGGTGCCGCAGGACGTACCAGCGCTCCGGGCGGCTTCGAGCAGGCCCGACCAGCCGGATTATCGACCGGCACCAAGGTCGCGATCGGCGCCGGCGCGGTGGCGCTGCTGGGCTGCTACGAAGCCGGCTGCTTCTCCCGGCACAAGGCGCAGGCGATGCCGCAGCCTGCCGCCAGCCCCAACTAGGTCGGAGGCGCCGCGCGCCGCGCGACGCCCACCGACTCAGTTGGCCAAGTCTTCCTCAATTTGCCAAGTCTTCCGGCGCGGTCTCGGCTTCCTGGACGGCATCGTCGTCGTCGTCGCGTCCGGCCTTCTCGCCACGCGCCTGCCGCTCGGCATCTTCCGGCGAACGGGCGACGTTCACCGTCACGCGTATCACCACCTCGGGATGCAGCACGACGCGCACCTCGGTGAGGCCGAGGGTCTTGATCGGCTGGTCGAGCTGCACCTGCTGGCGGCCGATGGTCAGGCCCGCCTCGGAAGTGGCCACCGCGATGTCGCGCGGCGAGACCGAGCCGTACAGGCTTCCGGAGTCACCGGCCTGACGGATGATCACCACGGACATGCCGCCGACGCGCTCGGCCAGCCGTTCGGCCTCCTCGCGCCGCTTCAGGTTCTGTGCCTCGAGCTGCACCCGCTCGCGCTCGAAGCGGTCGCGGTTATGGGCGTTGGCGCGGATCGCCTTGCCCTGCGGCAGCAGGTAGTTGCGCGCGAAGCCCGGCTTGACGCGCACCACCTCGCCCATCTGCCCCAGCTTCTCGACCCGCTGCAGCAGGATCACTTCGGTCGCAGCCATGATCCGTCTCCCTCAGGTCAGAATATAGGGCAGCAGGGCGAGGAAGCGGGCGCGCTTGATCGCCTGGGCGAGCTCGCGCTGCTTCTTCGCCGAGACGGCGGTGATCCGGCTCGGCACGATCTTGCCGCGCTCGGACAGGAAGCGCGACAGCAGCCGCACGTCCTTGTAGTCGATCTTGGGCGCGTTCGGGCCGGAGAACGGGCAGGACTTGCGACGGCGGTAGAACGGCCGCCGGGCGCCGACCGCGGTGCGGCGCTGGGCGGGATTCACATCGGTGCTGTCTGACATCTTCCCTACTCCGCCTCAGCCATATCGCGACCGCGCGGTGCGCCCTCGTCGCGCGCACGGAATTCCTCGCGATCGTCGTAGCCGCGCTTGCGGCCGCTGTCGAAGCGCCCGGCCGGCTTGGGACCGCGGAAGCCGCGCTCGCGGTCGTCGCCCTTGCGGCTCAGGATCGCAGACGGGTTCTCGTCGATCGCCTCGATGCGCAGGGTCAGGAAGCGCAGCACGTCCTCGTTGAGGTTGAGCTGGCGCTCCATCTCGTTGATCGAGGCCGGCTTGGCGTCGAGGCCGAGGAGCATGTAGTGCCCCTTGCGGTTCTTCTTGATCTTGTAGGCGAGGCTGCGCAGCCCCCAGTACTCGCGCTTCTGCACCGACCCGCCCTCGCCTTCGAGCTGGCCGGCGATGGTATCGGCGAGCCCCTCGACCTGCTGCTGGGTGACGTCGTTGCGCGCGATCAGCACGCACTCGTAGAATGGCATGGCTGCTCCCTTCGGCTGAGTTCAACCCGCGGCCACGGACCATTCCTGGCGGCTGCCCGTCCGGACGGCACCGGTCCAGGCATGGGTATAGCCAAGGCGGATGCCACCGCCCCGGCAGGGAAGGCGCGGCTTAGAGCACGCGCCGGCGCATCGCGCAAGCGAGGGTGGCGAGCGTCCCGGGGACAGGATCCAGGACCGTCATGCTGCGCGATCAGGCCGGCTCGGTGAGATGACGGAGATCCGCCGCCGCCTCGGCGAGCACGGCGCCCCAGTCACCCGGCCGCGGCTGCCGGTAGATCCGGAGCAAGGGGTACCACGGGCTGTCCAGCCTGCCGGCGAGCCAGCGCCAGCACGGGTCGAACCGGTCCAGCAGCCAGACCGGCTTGCCCAAGGCGCCGGCAAGATGCGCCACCGCGGAGTCCACCGAGATCACCAGGTCGAGATTGTCTATCAGCGCCGCGGTGTCGGCGAAGTCCTGCATCTCGTCCATGAAGCCGGCGAGCGGAGCATCCGCCGCGGCGACGCGGTCTTTCTGCAGGCTGATGAACTCCACCCCCGCGATCGCGAGCAGCGGCGCCAGATGTCCGGGGGTCAGGGAACGCCGGTCGTCGAGCTGCATCGTGGCACTGCCGGCCCAGGCCAAACCGACCCTGGGCCGGCTCCCGCTCGCCTCGAGCCGGGCTCGCCACGCCGTGGCCTGGGCGGCGTCGGGACGCAGGTGGGGTGCCGCGGGTATCGTCGCCAGGGTGGTGCCGAAGGCGAGCGGCAGGCTGAGCATCGGGCAGTGAAGATCGATCGGCGGCGGCAGCTCGCCGGTCTCGATCACGTCCACTTCCGGGAGGCTTCGCAGCAACCGGATCAGCGGCTTCGGTACCTGCAGGACCACCCTCAGACCGCGCGCGGCGGCGAGCGGAGCGTAGCGGCAGAATTGCAGGGTGTCGCCGAACCCCTGCTCGGCGTGGATCAGCAGCGTCCGGCCCTCGGCCGCCTCGCCGCGCCACTGCGGCTGGGCGAAGCTGCGCCGCGCGGGGATCATGTGCGGCGTTCTCCAGCGCCACTCGTACTCCTCCCAGCCCGCCGCCATGTCTCCTTGCGCCAGCAGGACCCGGCCCAGATTGTAATGCGATTCCACGTGGCCGGGAGAGAGCTCGATCGCCCTGCGCAGGCACGCGGCCGCCTCGGCGAGACGTCGCTGCGCCTTCAGCGTGTTGCCGAGATTGTAGTGCAGCACTGCAAGAGTCTGACTCGATGCGAGGGCGGTGCGGAAGCACGCGACCGCCTCGTCGAGGCTCCCCTGTTCCTTCAGTGCGGTGCCGAGATTGATGCGTGCCTCCAGGTAATCCGGCTTCAGCTTCAGCGCCGCGCGGAAGCACGAGACCGCCTCGTCCAGCCGTTCCTGCTGCCTGAGCGCGATGCCGAGATTGTTGTGGACCTGCACCAGCTGCGGCGTCAGGCGGAGCGCGATGCGAAGATGGACGATGGCGGCTTCGGCCTGTCCGAGATCCCGAAGCGCGCTGCCGAGATTGACATGCACCGCCGAGGCGTCGGGCTGCACGGCGAGCGCTTCGCGATAGCACGTGATCGCCCTGCTCAGATCGCCGGCCTGATGATGCCGCAGTCCCGCGGCGAACGCTTCCTCCGCGCGCTGCCCGTCGTCTCCCGCCCCTCGCTGCCGGCGGCTCGCCGTCCGTCGGTCGGGCCGCTCACGAGCGGATCGGTTCGTTGCCACGTCCGCCGGTTTCGCGGGTAATGGTTAAGATCCGGTTTACGGATCGTGGCTCGCGCATCGAGCCGGCACGGCTGGCCGAGGGCTGGCCGCCGCGCGATGCCTGCCTCGTCGATCGGGACGGCGAGACTCGGCGCGACCCGGGTTCAGCGACGGCGAAGGCTCACGATCGCCTGCCACTCGAGACGAGACGGATTTCGGCCTCATGTTCGTCGCCACGTCATGCTGCATGGAGAATCGCCGGCGGCTTCCGCGCAGATCGGGACCGAGCCGGGCCATCTCAGGCGGACCCGCCACCCGACGCGGTCGGCGAGCCGGCGACCCTCGCCACCAGGCGGTCCAGCGCCTCGTTGAGGCCGGCTGGATCGACGGTGAAGTCGTTGTAGAAGCCGCCGTGGGAGTCCGACACGGGCTGGTCGGTGACGTACTGGGGCGCGATGAAGTCGAGCGCGGTCGGCTCCTCCATCAGGTCCGGCGCGTGGTAGATGCGAACCGACTCGTCCGGGTGGTCCAGGTTGACCCGGTTGGTCAGCACCAGGCCCGGCTTGTTCGCGACCCAGCGATACTTCGCGAGCCCGGCACCCCAGAGCGAGACGAAGCACAGTGCCTGCTGCGCCCAGAACAGGCTGCGCGCGATCGGCGCGCCCACCATGTTGATCAGCACGACATCGTCCTCATGGAATTGGCGGCGCAGCTCGATCGCGATCTGCAGCTCGTCGAGCAGCGGCGGGCGCTGGCCGCGTGGGCCGAACGTGCCGTAGTCGGTCGACGGATCGCCATGCAGGCGGGCGTTGATGCCGTCGAGCACCACCGCGATCGGACCCAGGCGGTGCGAGAGCTGCTCGATCACGCTCCGCCACAGCCCGACCTGGTCCGGCACCGTGCGGTTGTGCACGCGCAGGCCGATCAGGATCACCGGCCTGCCCTGCCCGCGCAGCGAGGCCGCGCGCGCATGGTCGGGCTCGACCACCGGGTCCTGCCGCGCCACCAGGCCGACCCGCGTCGCGAGATGGCTGGAGACGTACTCGTCATAGACGCGCATCGCGGTGAGACCCTCGCGGTAGACCACGCCGTCGACGTCCCGTGCCGGCAGGCGGCGGACCTTGCCGTGGAACTCCGGGAAGATGCGCTCCACCGCACCGAAAACCTCCGTGCCCGCCTCTGGGTTGGGCACGATCACCATCGGCAGCGCCTCGACCGGCAGCGCGCGCCGGATCCGGTCCAGCCCGGTCAGCTCGTTCCACAGCACGTGGCCGACATGCAGTCCGGGGAACGGGGTCAGGATGTTGACCGGGCGCTTGCGCATCGCCAGGTAGCCGGGCAGCACGTCCGCGTGCCGCACCACGGCGGCGAGCAGGCGCGGGAACAGCCGGTCCACGTGCTCGGGCCGGCGCAGGGCGATGGTGCAGTTCAGCGACGGGATGAACAGCTCGCGCTCGCTGATCACCGGGTTGTTGCAGAGATAGAACACCCGTCCGGGTCCATCCGCGGAGGCCGGCGTCTCGAACCGGCAGGCGCTGGTGCGGTCGTCGAGGATGGTCGTGGTGGTGCGCAGCACGGCACCGGTGAACGGGCACACCGCCTCGTAGGCGCCCCCCGCGAGCACCGCCATGTGCTGCTGCTGCATACGCGCCGTGAGGCACGCGCGCAGTGCCGCGACGGAGAGCGGGACGCCGCCGACCGTGATCGCCTGCTGGTCGAGGCCGAGCGCGTTCAGCGAGATCAGCGTCGGCGCAGCGGCCAGCCGCTCGCCCGCCAGGCCGATCAGCCGCGCGATCGTCTCCGGGTTCAGCGCGTGCAGCCCGAGCGGGTCGACCGCCTCTCCTGCCGGATCGCCTGCCAGCAGCATGTCGCGCAGGCGTCGCAGGGCCGGCACGGCGAGTGCCGCGAGCGCGTCCAGCGCGTCTGCCGGCAGCCGGCCGAGGTCGTTGCAGATCAGCCCCTGCGCCTCGTCGAGGAACCAGGTGGCCTCACGTCCGCTGCCGTGCCGCAGCTCCAGCAGCAGCACCCGACCGAAGCCGCGATACAGGCCCACCGGCCTCCAGCCGTGCACCAGGCGATCCACCGGCTGGCCGTCCCGGTAGAT